>CAZGTK010000079.1:0-8924 GCA_964528415.1 uncultured Burkholderiales bacterium
CCTCGGCGCCGGCGAAGCCGCGACCGGCATCTGCGACCTCGCGGTGGCCGCGATGGTGCGCGACGGCCTGGGCGAGGCCGAGGCGCGCAAGCGCTGCTGGCTGGTGGATTCCAAGGGACTCGTCATTGCCAGCCGCACGGATCTGAACGAGCACAAGCGGCCCTATGCCCACGAGCACGCGCCGGCCGGCGACTTCCTGGCGGCGGTCGAGGCGCTCAAGCCGACCGCCATCATCGGCGTCGCCGCCCACGGCGGTATGTTCACGCGCGAGGTGCTGGAGGCGATGGCGCGCCTGAACGAACGCCCGATCGTGTTCGCGCTGTCCAACCCGACGTCGAAGTCCGAGTGCACCGCGGAGGAGGCGTACCGTCACACCCGCGGCCGGGCGCTGTTCGCCTGCGGCAGCCCGTTCGCGCCGGTCACGCTCGGCGACCAGACCTTCGTCCCGCGCCAGGGCAACAACTCGTACATCTTCCCCGGGGTCGGCATGGGCGTGATCGCCTGCCGCTCGCGGCGCGTGACCGACGAGATGTTCCTTGCCGCCGCCGCGGCGCTGGCCGAGCAGGTCGGCGAGGACGACCTCGGGCAGGGCAGCCTGTATCCGCCGCTTTCGAAGGTGCGCGACGTCTCGGCGCACATCGCGGCCGCGGTCGCGCAGGTCGCGTACGACCGCGGCCTGGCGAGCGCGCCGAAGCCGCCCGACCTGCTGGAATTCGTTCGCGGCCGGATGTACGACCCGCGCTATCCGGCGTACGCCTGAGCGTGGGTAGCGCGCCCTCGTCGACCCGCGCTCGCAACGGTTCTCGCCCTCACGATCGAACGCGGATTTCGAAAGGCCGACCGTGTCCGGCACGCACCTGATCAAAAAGGGCCTTGACCTCCCGATCGCCGGCGCGCCCGAGCAGGTCGTCCACGCGCCGCGCCCGTGCTCGCGCATCGCGCTGCTGGGCACCGACTATCCCGGCATCAAGCCGCGGCTGGCGGTGAAGCCCGGCGACCGGGTGCGCCGGGGCCAGCCGCTGTTCTACGACAAGCGCCTGCCGGACGTGCCGTTCACCGCGCCGGCGGCCGGATCGGTGCTGGCGGTGCATCGCGGCGAGCGCCGCGCGCTGACCTCGGTGGTGATCGAGCTCTCCGAGGCGGAGCGCCGCGGCGAGGGCCGCCACGAGCAGGTGCCCTTCGCCGCCTACACCGGCAAGCCGCCCGGCGAGCTGGCCCCCGAGGACATCCGCGCGCTGCTGGTGGAGTCGGGGCTGTGGACGGCGCTTCGCACGCGGCCGTTCGGCAAGGTGCCCGACCCGGCGGCGCCGCCGCAGGCGATCTTCGTCACCGCGATGGACAGCCACCCGCTCGCGCCGGACGCCGACGTCGTCCTCGACACGCGCGAGGTCGACTTCGCCGCCGGCGTGCGCGCGCTCGCGCGCCTGACGGACGGCCCGACCTACGTCTGCGTGCGCGCGGGCTCGCCGCTGCGGGTTCCCGAAGCCGCCACTATCCGACGCGAGGAGTTCGCCGGCCCCCACCCCGCCGGCACCGCCGGCCTCCACATCAACGTGCTGCACCCAGTCTCGCGCAGCCGCACGGTGTGGTACGTCGGCTGCCAGGACGTCGCCGCCATCGGCCACCTGCTGCACACGGGGCGCCTGGACCTGTCGCGGGTGATCTCGCTCGCGGGGCCCAGCGTCGCGCAGCCGCGGCTGGTGACCACGCGCATCGGCGCCTACCTGCACGAGATCGCCGACGGCCAGCTGCGCGCCGGCCGCCATCGCGTGATCTCCGGCTCGGTCCTGGGCGGGCGGTCGGCGCTCGGCGAGACGGAGGGCTACCTGGGCCGCTATCACCAGCAGGTCAGCGTGCTGCCGGAGGGCGGCGGCTCCGAGTTCCTGCCGTGGATGCGGCCCGGGCGCGACAAGTTCTCGGTCACGCGCGCGTTCAGCGCGGCCTTCGGCGGCGCGCGCCGCTTCGCGTTCACCACCAGCGCGCAGGGGCCGCGGCGGCCGATGCTCCCGATCGGCACCTACGAGCGCGTGATGCCGATGGACGTCGAGCCCGTGTTCCTGCTGCGGGCGCTCATCACCGGCGACCTCGAGCGCGCCGAGGAGCTCGGCTGCCTCGACCTCGAGGAGGAGGACGTGGCCCTGTGCACCTTCGTCTGCCCGGGCAAGTACGAGTACGGCCCGCTGCTGCGGGAGACGCTCGAGCGCCTGCACAAGGAAGGCTGATGGAGGCCCTGCGCGCACTGCTCGACCGCGAGACCCGCTGGACGGCCAAGGGCGGCCGCGCCTGGCTGCGGCCGCTGGTGCGCGCGCAGCAGACGCTGCTGTTCCTGCCGGCCGACGTGGCGGCGGCCAACGCCCACGCGCGCGACGCCATCAACCTGCAGCGCATCGTCGCCGTGTTCATCCTGGCGTTGCTGCCCTGCACGCTGTTCGGCATCTACAACGTCGGCCTGCAGGCCAACCTGGCGCTGGACCCGGCCAAGCTCGCCGCCCTCGCCGGCTGGCGCCACGACGTGATCCGCGCCCTCGGCGTCGGCTACTCGCCCGCGAGCGTCGCAGCCAACGTCGTCCACGGCGCGCTGTACTACCTGCCGCTCTGGCTCACGGTCTTCGTCGTCGGCCGCGCGTGGGAGTGGCTGTTCGCCGCCATGCGCGGGCGCGAGCTGGACGAAGGCTTCTGGATGACCGCCTTCATCTTCCCGCTGATCCTGCCGGCCAACATCCCGCTCTGGCAGGCCGCCCTCGCGATCTCCTGGGGCGTCGTGATCGCCAAGCAGGTGTTCGGCGGCACCGGCATGAACATCCTCAACACGGCGCTGGTGGGGCGGGCGTTCCTGTTCTACGCCTACCCCGAGAGCATCGTGAAGGGGAACGTCTGGACCGCGGTGCCGGCGGACGCGGCGCTCGACGGCTACGCCGGCGCGACGCTGCTCGGCCAGCTGAACCGCCTGGAAGCGCCGTTCGCCGAGCAGGGCTGGTCGTGGTGGAACGCCTTCGTCGGGCTGGAGCCGGGCTCGATCGGCGAGACGTCGGTGCTGATGTGCCTGATCGGCGCCGCCGTGCTGCTTTGGACGCGGGTCGCTTCCTGGCGGATCATGGCCGGCGTCGTGCTGGGCACGGTGGCGGCGGCGGAGCTGCTGAACGCGGTCGGCTCGCCGACCAACCCCGGCTTCGCGGTCCCGTTCTGGTGGCACATGGTGCTGGGCAGCTGGGCGTTCGGCGCGGTTTTTCTCGCCACCGACCCGGCCACCAGCGCCTTCACCCGGCGCGGCAAGTGGATTTACGGCTTCCTGATCGGCGCGCTGATCGTGCTGGTGCGGGTGCTGAACCCGATCTACGCCGAGGCGGTGATGCTCTCGATCCTGTTCATGAACGTGTTCGCCCCGCTGATCGACTACGCGGTGATCCGGGGCCACGTCCGCTCGCGACGGAGGCGCCGTGCGGCTTGACGTCAACGCGCCGGGCTACACGCTCGCCTTCGCCACCGTGGTGTGCGTGGTGTGCTCGCTGTTCGTCGCCGCCTCCACGGTGCTGCTCAAGGACCGCCAGCGGCTGGCGCAGAACCTCTACGTGCAGAAGAACGTGCTGCTGGACGTGACCGGCCTCGCCCCGGCCGGCGACACCGGCGTGAACCGCGCCGACCTGTTCCGCGAGCGCATCGAGGCGCGGCTGGTGGACACGCGCACCGGCGAGTACGTCCGGGACGCCGGCGTCGACCCGCTCGCCTTCGACCAGCGTCGCGCCAGCACGGACCCGCAGCAGAGCCACGAGGTGCCGGAGAACCCGGCCGAGGTGCGGCGCGTGGCCAACCTGGCGACGGTGTACCTCGTCAAGGACGGCGACGGCTACAGCCAGGTCGTGATCCCGATCCGCGGCAAGGGCCTGTACAGCGTGCTCCACGGCTTCCTGGCGCTGGACCGCGACATGACCACCATCCGCGGCATCGCGTTCTACGAGCACGGCGAGACGCCGGGGCTCGGCGGCGAGGTCACCAACCCCGAGTGGCGCGCGCTGTGGCCGGGACGCAAGGCCTACGGCCCCGAGGGCAACGTGCGCATCGAGCTGGTGAAGGGCAAGGCGGGGCCGCCGGAAGCGAGCCCGTTCCAGGTCGACGCGCTCGCCGGCGCCACCGGGACCAGCGACGGGGTCACCCACATGCTGCACTTCTGGCTCGGCGAGCACGGCTTCAAGCCGTACGTGCAGAAGGTTCGTGAACGGGGGGCGCTCTGATGGCAGCCTGGACCAAGACGCCGATGGGCGGGGCGCTGGCGACGCCCATCTTCAGCAACAATCCGATCGCCCTGCAGACGCTGGGCATCTGCTCGGCGCTGGCGGTCACCACGCGGATGGACAAGGCGCTGGTGATGGCGATCTCGCTGACCGTCGTGGCGGCCTTCTCCAGCCTGCTGGTGAGCCTGATCCGGCGCTACACCCCGGTCAACATCCGCATCATCGTCCAGCTGGCGATCATCTCGTCGCTGGTGATCGTGGTGGACCAGGTGCTGAAGGCCTATCTGTACGAGATCAGCCTGCAGCTGTCGGTCTACGTCGGCCTCATCATCACCAACTGCATCGTGCTGGGCCGCACCGAGGGCTTCGCCATGCAGAACCCGCCGCTCCTTAGCTTCGTCGACGGAATCGGCAACGGCCTCGGCTACGGCATGATCCTGATGGGCGTCGCCTTCATCCGCGAGTTCGTCGGCACCGGCCGCGTCTTCGGGCAGACCGTGCTGACGACGGTGGACGCCGGCGGCTGGTACACGCCGAACGCCATGTTCCTGCTGGCGCCGGCGGGCTTCTTCATCATCGCCGCGTTCATCTGGGCGCTGCGGACCTGGAAGCCCGAGCAGCAGGAAAACGAGTAGCGGTCGCGGGGAACGCCATGGAGCACTACCTCAACCTGCTCGTCAAGTCGATCTTCATCGAGAACATCACGCTCACGTTCTTCCTCGGCATGTGCTCGTTCCTGGCCTGCTCGAAGAAGGTGGAGACGGCGCTCGGCCTGGGGCTGGCGGTGGTGTTCGTCATCACGCTCACGGTGCCGCTCAACAACCTGATCCTGACCCACGTGCTCAAGGAAGGCGGCCTCGCTTGGCTGCACCCGAGCCTGGAGGAGCTGGACTTCACCTTCCTCAACTTCATCATCTTCATCAGCACCATCGCCGCCGCGACGCAGATCGTCGAGATGGTGCTGGACCGCTACTTCCCGGCGCTGTACATCTCGCTCGGCGTGTTCCTGCCGCTGATCGCGGTCAACTGCGCGATCCTGGGCGGATCGCTGTTCATGGCCGACCGCGCCTACAACCTGCCCGAAAGCGCGGTCTACGGCTTCGGCACCGGCTTCGGCTTCATGCTGGCCATCGTCGGCCTGGCGGCGATGCGCGAGAAGATGCGCTACAGCGACGTGCCGAAGGGGCTGCGCGGCCTCGGCATCGCCTTCGTCGCCACCGGCCTGATGTCGATCGGCTTCATGATGTTCGCCGGGATCAAGCTGTAGGAGCGTGCGATGCTGTCCGTCCTGACCGGAGTCGCGATCTTCACCGTCGTCGTCGTCGCGCTGGTGGCGCTGCTGATGGTGGCCAAGGCAAGGCTGGTGCCGGCCGGCAACGTGCTGCTGATGATCAACGACGAGCCCGGCAAGGCGATCAAGGTGCCGGTCGGCGGCACGCTGCTCTCGCGGCTGTCGGAGCGCAACGTGCTGATCCCCTCGGGCTGCGGCGGCAAGGGCACCTGCGGCCTGTGCCGGGTGACGGTGAAGGACGCCGGCGCGCCGTTGCCGACCGAGCTGAGCCTGCTCTCGCGCCAGGAGCTGCGCGAGGGCCGCCGGCTGGCGTGCCAGGTCAAGGTCAAGCGCGATCTCGAGGTGCAGATCCCGCCGGAGGCCTTCGACGTGCGGCGCTGGACCACCACGGTGACCTCCAACCGCAACGTCGGCACCTTCATCAAGGAGCTCACGCTCGAGCTGCCCAAGGGCGAGGAGGTGCCGTTCCGCGCCGGCGGCTACGTGCAGATCCAGTGCCCGCCGCACGAGCTCGACTTTAAGGACCTCAACGTCGACGAGCGCTTCCGCGACGCCTGGGACAGGGACAACCTGTGGCGCTTCCGCTCGGTGGTGAAGGAGCCGGTCGAGCGCGCCTACTCGATGGCCAACTACCCCGAGGAGAAGGGCGTGCTCAAGTTCACCGTGCGCATCTGCTTCCCGCCGGGGCTGCGCGACGACATCCCGCCCGGGATCGTCTCCTCGTGGATCTTCGGGCTCAAGCCCGGCGACAAGGTCGACGTGACGGGGCCGTTCGGCGAGTTCTTCGCCCGCGAAACCGGCAAGGAGATGTGCTTCGTCGGCGGCGGCGCCGGCATGGCGCCGATGCGCTCCCACATCTTCGACCAGTTCCGCCGGCTGCACACGCAGCGCAAGGTGACGTTCTGGTACGGCGCCCGCAGCCTGCGCGAGTCGTTCTACATCGATGACTTCGACTCGATCCAGCGCGACAACCCCAACTTCCGCTGGCACCTGGCGCTGTCCGAGCCGCTGCCCGAGGACAACTGGCAGGGCGACACCGGCTTCATCCACCAGGTGCTCTACGAGAACTACCTCAAGGACCACCGGGCGCCGGAGGACATCGAGTACTACATGTGCGGCCCGGCCAACATGTCGGTGGCGGTGATCAACATGCTGCTGTCGCTGGGCGTCGAGCGCGAGAACATCATGTTCGACAACTTCGCCGGCAACTGACGCCGTGACCACCCTCGCCGTGCTTGCCGTGACTCTCGCGCTGTTCGGCCTCGCGCTCGCCGGGCTCGGCATCGGCGTCATGGCGGGGCGGCGCTGCCTGCGCGGCTCCTGCGGCGGCCCCGAGGTGCTGGGGCCGAGCGGCGAGCGGCTGTCGTGCGACACCTGCCCGAACCGCCGTCGGCGCAAGGGGCGAAAGCCGTAATCCCGCGAGGGTGCACGGGTCTTCAGCGCGAAGGCCCGCCGGGTTGATCTGTATCAAAACCCGCAGGGCGCCGCGCACCGAAAATTCCGATCATTACGCCGCAGACGTCTCGCCAAGACCAACAACCCCGCGGCGAATATCACGAGGGACTTATGCTGGTCCAGGTGCGCAACCCCGGACGCGAGCGACACGGCGCCGCGGCGGCCTTCAGGCCGCTCGGCACGGCGCCGCGGCGACCGGCCCGGATTCCGGCGACGCGGGCCGCGCGCCCTCGCCGCCAAGCGAGCCGCTGACATGTACCCGATCCTCCGTCGCGAGGCGTTCTCCGGCACCACCTTCCTCTGGGAGGTCCTGGCGCCCGACGTCGCCCAATCGGCCGAACCCGGCCATTTCGTCATGCTGCGCCTGCACGAGGGCAGCGAGCGCATCCCCCTGACGGTCGCCGACTACGACCGCGAGCGCGGAACCGTCACGCTGGTGGTGCAGGCGCTGGGCAAATCGACGCTCGAGATGCGCGACCACTACAAGGAAGGCGACAGCTTCGCCGATTTCGTCGGCCCGCTCGGCCTGCCGCAGCACGTGAGCCGCGTCGGCCACGTGGTGCTCGTGGGCGGCGGGCTCGGCGTCGCGCCGGTCTACCCGCAACTGCGCGCGTTCAAGGAAGCGGGCAATCGCACCACCGGCATCATCGGCTTCCGCACCAAGGATCTCGTGTTCTGGGAAGAGCGCTTCGCGCAGTACTGCGACGAGCTCATCGTCTGCACCGACGACGGCAGCTACGGGCGCCCGGGCTTCGTCACCGAGGCGCTCAAGGACCTGCTCGAGCGCGACCGTCCCGACCTCGCCGTGGCGATCGGCCCATTGCCGATGATGAGCGCCTGCGTCGAAACCACGCGCCCCTCGGGCGTGAAGACGATGGTGTCGCTCAACGCGATCATGGTCGACGGCACCGGCATGTGCGGCTCGTGCCGGGTCACCGTCGGCAGCGAGATCAAGTTCGCCTGCGTCGACGGGCCCGATTTCGACGGGCACCAGGTGGACTTCAGGGAGCTGATGCTGCGCCAGAAGCGGTTCAAGGGCGAGGAGAGCAAGGCGAGCAGCGACTACGCGCACGTCTGCCAGGTCGAGCAGCAGCTCTTCGTCGACGGCAAGCGCAACTACAAGAAGTTCAAGGACGTGCCGCCGCACGCCATGAAGATGCCGGAGCGCGACCCGCTCGAGCGCTCGCGCAACTTCAAGGAGGTGAACCTCGGCTACTCGCTGGCCGACGCGCTGGCCGAGGCCGAGCGCTGCATCATGTGCACCAAGCCCACCTGCATCGAGGGCTGCCCGGTCGGCATCGACATCCCGCGCTTCATCCGCCACCTGCTGGTGCGCGACCTCGACGGCGCGCGCGCGGTGATCAACGAGTCGAACCTGTTTCCGTCGGTTTGCGGCCGCGTCTGCCCGCAGGAATCGCAGTGCGAGGCGCAGTGCCAGGTCGGCCGCAACAAGAAGATGCCCATGGAGCCGGTCGCGATCGGCCGCCTCGAGCGCTTCATCGGCGACAACGCGCCGGCGGCGAAGGCCGCCCCGACGAAGGCCGAGCGCCGGCTCGGCAAGGTCGCGATCGTCGGCTCCGGGCCGTCCGGGCTGGCGGTCGCCGCCGACCTGGTGCGCTACGGCGCCGAGCCCACGGTGTTCGAGGCGCTGCACGTGGTCGGCGGCGTGCTGCAATACGGCATCCCCTCGTTCCGGCTGCCGCGCGAGATCATCGCGCGCGAGGTCGACAACCTGAAGGCGATGGGCGTCGCGTTCGAGACCAACAAGGTGGTCGGCAAGACCTTCACGGTCCCGCAGCTGATGCAGGAGCGCGGCTTCGACGCGGTGTTCGTCGGCGCCGGCGCGGGCGCGCCGTCGTTCCTCGGCATCCCGGGCGAGTTCGCCGGGCAGGTCTACTCGGCGAACGAGTTCCTCACGCGCGTGAACCTGATGGGCGGCGACAAGTTCC
>CAZGTK010000080.1:0-8840 GCA_964528415.1 uncultured Burkholderiales bacterium
ACCTGCAGACCCGCCTGCTGCGCGTGCTCTCCGACGGCCAGTTCTATCGCGTCGGCGGCCACCAGCCGATCCGCGCGAGCGTGCGGGTCATCGCGGCGACGCACCAGGATCTGGAAGCGCGCGTGCGCGACGGCCTCTTCCGCGAGGACCTGTTCCACCGGCTCAACGTGATCCGGCTGCGGCTGCCGCCGCTGCGCGAGCGGCGCGAGGACATTCCGCTGCTCGCGCGGCATTTCCTGCAGAAGAGCGCGCGCGACCTCGGCGTCGAGCCCAAGCGGCTCACCGACCAGGCGATGCGCTACCTCACGACGCTGGATTTCGCCGGCAACGTGCGTCAGCTCGAGAACCTGTGCCACTGGCTCACGGTCATGGCGCCCGGCCAGAGCGTCGACGTCGGCGATCTGCCGCCGGAATTCCGCGGCCAGGGCGCCGCGGCGGCCGAGCACAACTGGGTCAGCGCGCTCGAGGCGGAGGTGGAGAACGCGCTGAACCGCGGCGAGTCCGGCATCATGGACGGGTTGTCGCGCGCGTTTGAGAAGGCGCTCATCGTCAAGGCGCTGGCCCACACCGGCGGCCGGCGCATCGAGGCGGCGAACCTGCTCGGCCTCGGCCGCAACACGCTCACGCGCAAGATCCACGAGCTGGGGCTGGACGGCAACGACGCCGGGTGAGCGCGGTCTTAACCGCAGACACGCCGAGACGCAGAGAGAATCAGCAGTTCGCCCGCCACGAGAGGCCAGCGGACTCGAGGGCCCACTCCGTGCGTCACGAGCGTCGGTACGACGAAAGGCCCGTTCTGCGAGGTGACATACCTCTTATCGGGAGCGCCGGCGGGCGAATCCGCATCGGGTCCCGTCGCGGCTTTCCTTCTGGCGCGGGGCCCTTGATGGGCGTGGCCTTGCTCTGCGCCCCGGCGTCTCTGCGGTAATCCGACTGTTCGACCGTGTCACGCCAGCAGCCGCTCGCCGCGCAGGTAGGCATCGGTGAAGCGGTCGAGCCCGTGGCTGCCGCCGTTGACCAGCCGCCGGGCCGTGCGCAGGTCGCCCGCGACCAGCGCTTCCTTGATGCGCCGTTCCTTGTCCTTGAGGAACGCCGAGAGCAGCTGCCCGGCGACGTCCGGCTCGCCGGCGAGGTCGGGATTCGTCTCCAGCTTTCCGCCGAGTCCGATCGCCTTGCCGTAGTGACGGTAGTTGAAGCGGCCGGTCAGCTGCACGTAGCCGCGCCCGCGATAGCGCTCGCCGTCCGGCGGGCCGGTGTTGCCGAGGTCGTTGCGGTGGTCGTAGAGGTCGAACGGATGCCCGCCCGGCGAGGTGTTGAATTGCGAGCGGCCTTCGGCGACCGGCTCGAAGCTCTCGGTCTCGGCGCGGATCGTGGCGAGCGCCATCAGCACCATCGGCTTGTCGACGAGGTTGTCGGCCTTCAGCGCCTTGAGCACCGGCGGCAGGTTGCGCTTGATGTTGTCCACCGGCGTGAACGGGAACATCTCGGAGACGATGCGGGCCGTGACGCCCGGAATCGCGCTCGGCAGCTGCGCGCTTTTCGCGAGCTTGAGCGCGGCCTGCGTGCGCGGGCCGGCGATGCCGTCGACCAGCAGGTTCTCGCTGGCCTGGAACGCCATGACGGCGGCGCGCGTCGCCGGGCCGAAATCGCCGTCGATGGCGCCGGGATTGAAGCCGGCTTTCTTCAGCGCGCGCTGCAGGCGCTTGACGGCGGCCCCCTTGTCGTCGAGGCGCAGCGTGGCGACCGGCTTCGGCGAGCGGGAAGCGGTGCGGCGGGAGGCGGTGCGGCGTTTACGCGGTGCGTTCGATGGCATTGCGGATCCTCTGCAGGGTGTTGATGGCCTGTTCGACGCCCTTCGCCAGTTCGGCGTCGTCGCTCGAGCCCAGCAGGCGCTTGAGCTCCTTGAGTGAACTGACGGTCTCGGTCATCGAGTCGACCGCCTTGCGCGCGCGCTCGAGGCGAATCGACTGCGCGGACGCCGCTGCGGCGGCGGCGTGGCCCTCCAGCTCCTTGGTCAGCAGCGCGAGCTCGGCGCCGCGCTCGGCCAGCGCCTGCAGCCGTTCCGTCACGGTCGCCTGCATCAGGGAGGTGGCGGTGTCGGCGGCGATCGCGTCCAGCGACTGGATCGTCGGGTTGTTGGGCCGCGAGTGGAGAATGAACGCGTTCAGCCGGTCGACGAGCGCGAAACGCTTCTCCAGATCGTCGTCGAGCGCCAGAGCCTTCGCCTCCTCGGCCAGCGCGTGCAGCTTGCGGCGCCAGGCATCGACGCCGCGGATGCCGTCCCATTCGCTCATAGCGCCTGTATCCTCCCGATGAGTTCCCGCATCTGCTCGGTGGCCGCGACCAGCCCGGCCGCGTCCACGCGGCGTCCCGCCTGCACCGCCGCGGCGAGGTCGGCGTGGGCGACGGTCCACTCCGCCAGCGCCTGCCGCGACGCGCCGATCAGCTGCCGCCCCGCGCGCAGGCGCCGCTCCAGCGCGTCGGCCTCGGCCCGCATCGGCCGGCGCCACGACTGCGTCGCCTGCAGCAGCTGCTCGATCTCCAGCAGCCGCGACTCGTCGGCGGTGGTGCGGCGCGGCTTGCGGTAGATGGCGGTGCGCTCTTCCAGCAGGCTGGCGTAATATGCCGTCTCCGCGTTGTAGGTCCGCGCCAGCTCGGTTTCCTTGAGCTTCACCGCGGCACGCAGGATCGCCTCGGCGTCGTTGAGGTCCGCCGCCATGATCGTGGCGTTGCGCTCCACCGCCGGCTGCGCCTGCGTCTGCGCTTCGCCCAGCGAGCGCGCCGCGCGCGCCGCCGCGATCTGGGCGTAGACGAACGTCCCGGTGTCGACGGCGGTGCTGGCGGCGGCCGCCGGCAGCGACAGGCCGACGGCGCCGGCCAGCGACTGCGCCGAGTCGGCGATGCGCTGTGCGGACTCGGCGCCGCGGGCACCCGAGTCGGCCACGGCCGCGATCGACTTCGAGTACGCGACCAGCGCGTCGGCGGCGCGGACGCGCGCCTCCCACTCCTTGGCGAAGCGCTTGGCGCTGTCGCTGCTGCCCGCGTCGGCGAGCTGCTGCTCGAGCGCGACGCCGCCGGTGGCCAGCGTCGAGCGGTATTGGCGCGTGGCGTCGACGAACGGCCCGGCGCTCGGCAGCGACGCGCAGCCCGCGGCGAGCAGCACGACCGTGGCGGCCGCCAGCGCGCGGCCCGCGCTGCCGCGCCATGGTTTCGATGGCGCGGTCACAGCTCGATCTCCAGGGCTACCTGGCGCAGCACGCCGGTGTCCTGCTTGGCGGTGTCGCGCACGGCGAGCTCCCACGTACCCTGCGCCTTCTTGCCGGCCAGCGCGGCCAGGCCCGGCGTGCTCACCGCGTCGAAACTCGCCTTCAGGTTGGCGGCGCCGCCGCCGGCCCGGTCGTGCAGCACGATGGCGCCGACGCCGGTCGCGGCCGGGGGCTTCAGCGTCACCACCAGGTCGCCGATGTAGGTGTGCTCGATGTCGACGTGCACGCGCAGCGACTTGACCGGCTCGTCGTAGGCCACGCGCAGGCGTTGCGTCGACGTCTTCAGGTCCTGGATGGCGACGTCCTGCGCGACGCTGACCGCCACCGTGTACCCGGGACGGGCCGGCGCGGCCAGCTCGACGGCGCGGCGCGCGTTCACGCGGCCGTAGCCGTACCACTTGCTGTGGCCGTCGGCGCCGTACTTGCCGCCGGCCGGGTCGATGCGGTCGCACGCCTGGCGCACGATGTCCCTGACCTGGTCCCAGCGCAGCGCCGGATTGCGCGCCAGCACCAGCGCGGCGACGCCGGCCACGCCGGGACACGCGCTCGAAGTGCCGCCGAAATCGTTGGTGTAGTTGCCGGCGGCGTCGCCCTTGCTGGCCCAGCCGCGGTTGTAGCCCACGGTGCCGCTGCGGTCGGTGGTCCAGATGCCGGGCGTGAGCGAGGGCTCGCCGTGGCTCGACGGAAACGCGCACCACACCGCCTTGCCGAAATCGCTGTAGGCCGCCTTCTTGCCCTGGTCGTTGCAGGCGGCCACCGCGATGACCTTGGCGTAGCTGGCGTAGCCGTCGTTGTCGACGCTCTCGTTGCCGTTGCCCGCCGCCCAGGTGATGACGCAGCCGCGGCCGTTGCGGCCGTTGGCGATCGCCCAGTCGATGGCGAGCCGGGTCGCGTCGGGGAGCGGCACCACCTGCCTGTGCACGGGATCGCTCGGATTCCACCACTCGCCGTCCGGCGGCCCCCAGCTGCACGAGATCACGTCGGCGCCGTGCTGCGCGGCCCAGACGAACGCGTCGGCCTCGGCCTGCGAGCCGAGGCCGGAGTCGAGCCGGATCGGCAGCAATCGCGCCCTCGGCGCGACGCCGGCAGCGCCGAAGCGGCCGTCGGCGCAGGCGACGCCGGCGCACGCCGTGCCGTGGTCGTCGCCGGGGCCGGGGCGCGGGTCGTTGGTGCCGCGCGTGACGTCGCGCGGCGCGAGCACCTTGTTCGGCGAGCGGAACTCCTCGTGGTCGAGGTCGATGCCGTCGTCGATCACGGCGATGGTGACGCCCTCGCCCTCCGTGAGCGACCACGCGGAGACCACCGACGCGTGCTGGTCCACGGCCTGGCCGCCGATGGTCGTCTTGGCCAGGTGCCACTGGCCCGGGAAAGCGCCGCGGCGGCGCACCTGGCGCACCAGTTCCGGATGGCAGGCCTCGACCAGGTCCTCGGCCAGCAGCTGCTCGGCGATGGCGAACACCTCGCTGCCGGTGCCCGCTTTCGCGCCGACGAAGAACGCGTTGCGCGCGTACTCGAGCTCGCGCTTGACCGCGAGGCCGCGTTCACGCAGCAGCCGGCGGCAGCGAGATTCCGCCGCATCGTCGTCGAACTTGACGAAGAAATTCTCGGTGTAGACCACCGGCTGGCGCGAGCGCGGCGCGCACAGCACGCGCCCGGCGAACTCGACCGCCTTCTCCTTCTTCAGCACCGCGCGCGCCGTATCGCGCAGCTTCAGCGCCCGCTTGCCGCTGGCGCGCGCGCGCAACACCTCGACGCCGGCGGCGTCGAAGCGCGCGGCGAGCTCGAAGTCGCCCAGCACGCGGCGCGCTTCAGAAGAGAGGCTCGCCGCAGCGTAGGGCCGCTCCGTCGCCAGCCGCCCGCGGTCGCGGCTGCGCACGACGACGAACTCGTTGCTGGGCGCCAGATTGAGCGCGCGACCCCGTTTTCCTCCGTAGCGAACCGTGTACATAATCGGTCTCCCCTCCATCCCTGCGCCCGCCGCGACCCGTCGCCATGCCCGACGCCCTCAGCGCCTTCCCGGAACGCGTCCGCGGCCCCGCCGGCTCGCCGCCGTACCGGCGACTCGGCGGCTGGTACGCGCTCCTCGACCTCGCCCCCGGCGCTGCGCCGCCTGGGGCGGAGTTCATGCTCGAGGGCGGCCGCGTCGCGGTGGCGCGCGGAACGCCGCCGGATCGGCTTCCCGCCGGCGCGCAGGCGGTCGCCGTGTACGCCGCCGGCGATGCGGACGTGCCTTGCGTTCCCACCGGCCGCGCGCTGGTGCGCTTCGCCGCGGAGGAGCGTGCCGCCGACCATCGCCGCGGCATCGAGGCCGCGGGCTGCGTCATGGTCGAGTCGCTCGCCTACGCGCCCGAGGCCGCGTGGGTCACGGCGGCAAGCGGCGACGTGGCCGAGACGCTGCGGCTGCTGGACGCGCTGGCGGCGATTCCCCGCGTCGCGGCCGTCGAGCCGCAAATGCTGCAACGGCGCGCAAAGCGGTGACCGGCCTCGTCCGTCCTTGATCCGCGTTTGAGCGTTGCAACCGCCGTGCCCGCGGGGCGAGCGCGCGCGGCGACTGAATCACAAGGGGAATCTCGCGCGCTGCAAGCCTGCGCCGGGTCGCGGTTCACCCGCCGCGGTGGGTGCGCAGATCGCGCGAATGCGGCTCGATGCCCTTGCCATGGCGGGCGGCACGCGGCCTGAACGATGGGTCGCGCGGAACCCGGCGACGCCGCGGAGAATCGGCGCGCTCAGGCGCCGGTGCGGTAGACGCGCGCGGTGACGTTGCGGTCGGTGGCCGCGGTCGTCTGCTGCGCCCCGGTGTCGCCGCAGGCGTGCACGCCGTCGGCGAGCTCGTCGCAGCCGGGCAGCGACGGGGCGTCGGACGGATCGGCGATGCGCCCCGGATCGATACCGCGCTTCGCCAGTTCGGCGGCGATCAGCTGAACGCGCCGCTCGGTGAGGCGCTGATTGTAGCCGGGGTCGTCCGCGGGCTTCTCGATGGAGGCGTTGCCGGCGAGTTGCACCTTGACGTCCGGCTCCGCGGCGAGCAGCTTCGCCAGCGAATCGAACGCCTTCTTGCCGCTGCCGGTGACGCTGACGCCGTAGGCGGCGGCGGGGTGGTACCAGGACTGCGGCCGGTCGCGCTCGAAAGCGATCGCCGTGGTCAGGACCGTCGTCACCGCGGGCGGCACGGGCTTCGGCTTGGGCTTGGGCTGCGGCTTCGGCTCGACGCAGGCGAAGCCCTGCGGCACCAGCGGCGGCTCGCAGCACCGCCCGCCGAAGGCCTGCTGCTCGGGCGGACACTCGACCGGCTTCTCGCAGGCTTTCTTGTCGGCGTCCGGTCGGGTGCCGGGCGGACAGCACACCGGAAACACCGCGCCGGTGGTGATGCGCTCGGGCGGGCAGCAGTTCTGCTCGCTGTGGATCTCGCCGCGGCAGCAGGTGCCCTCGAAGCCGCTGGCGGTGCCGGCGCGGAAGCCGGGCGGACACAGCGTCGGCTTGGGCTTCGGCTTCTTTTCCTTCTTCTTGAACAGGCCGCAGTGGGGCAGGCCGGGGATGATCTCGCACGCCTTCTTCAGATCCGACCCGCACAGCTTCCGGCCCTCTACCTCGGCGCAGATGTCGAGCTCGTCGAAGATCGGGATCGGAATCAGCGGCTCGTCGCCCTGCCGGCTGACGACGGGCGACGGATCACGGGCGTGCTGCACCACGTGCGCCAGCTCGTGGGCCAGCAGGCGGCGCCCCGCGGGCGTCTGCGGCGCGTAGCGCCCGCCGGCGAAGGCGATGTGGGGACCGACGGCGTAGGCGTGCGCGGCCAGCGCATCCGCCGTCTCCGCCGCGCGGGCGTCGTGGTGAATGCGCACGGCGGAGAAGTCCGCGCCGAAGCGCCCCTCGAACTCGCCGCGCACGGCGGGCGCGAGCGGCTCGCCTGCACCGGGAACCAGTTCAGCGGGCGCGTCGGCGGCGCGCACGGCCGGCGTTCCAGCGGCATCACGCCCCGGGGCGTCCTCGCGGGCAAGAGCGGCGTGCGCCATCGCGTCGGCGGCGCGCTCGCCGGCGTCGCCCGGCTGGCTGACGTGATATGCGGCCTTGCCGCGGCAGCGCGGACAGGCGCCGCCGCAGGCGCAGCCGCCGCGTGACGCTCTCGGGATATCGGTCGACGCCGCCGACCTTCGCGCCACCCATGCCATCGGCGGCGGCACCCGACCGGATTGCTTCAGCTCGGCGCGAGCGTGCATGGCTGCCTCCTCGTCGGACCTGACTCCCAGTATAGGCAGGGTCCGGCGGTCCGCCGGGGTCAGAAGCGGAAGTTGACCCGGACCTCGAACATGTAGGTCATGCGCGGCAACCGCACCAGCGCGATCACGCGCCCCGTGCGCACGCCGCGCTCGATCAGCTGCGCGCGCGTGGCCGCTGGAATGAACACGGCGCCCTCGCTGCCAAAATCGGCGACCGGCCCCGACAGGGCGGCCATCGGGTATTCGTTGTAGGCGTCGTCGATCAGGTAGAAGCGCGTGCTGAAGCCGCTGGGCAGCTCCGTGACGCCTCTGCCCCTCGGGATCCCGGCGGTGAACCACACATCGTGCTCGCGACCGCTGCGCAGGTCGACGTCGCCGGGCGGCGACTGGGTGAACGTGAGCGTGTGGCCGGCGCGGTCGGCGAGCAGCCCGCGCAGCGCGTCCACGCCGTGATGCAGCAGCAGCTGGACGAAGCAGGCGTAGCTGTCGGCATTGTCCAGCAGGTCGGCGGAATCAAGTGCGAGGGTCTCCGCGGTGTCGAGACAGGACTCGCCGGAGAAATACCCTTCGTCGGCGGTGTTGGCGAAAAGATGCGCGGCCTCGTGCATGACGACGCGGGCGCGCTCGGCGTCGTTCATGCCGCCCCATATGTCCGCGCCCATGCAGACGTGGATGTTGCCGGTGGCGGTGAGCGCGGACGTCCAGCGCACGAACCCCCTCGCCTCCATCAGATTGCAGAATCCCCAGTACTCCGCGCCGCCCGGGTTCTCGCACTCGATGGTGGCGCTCGGCAGGCCCTGCATGATGGCGTTGATCACTTCCCTCACGCGCTCGACGACCGCGGTCGAATCGTTCTGGAACGCGAGTTGCAGCGCGAAGCGAACCCGATCGGGCGTCGGCTCCTCGAGCAGCATGGCGTAGGCCGTGCCGAGCCAGCTCCATGCGCGGCTCACGGCCGCTTCGAGTTCCGGTCGCTCGGCAGCGGAGCAGTCGCTGTAGGCCGTGCGATGGATCACGCCGGGCGGCGCCGTCAGGGTATGGGCCAGCTCGTGGGCGAGAAGGCGCCGGCCCGCGGACGTTTCCGGCCGGTATTCGTCGCGGCCGAAGACCAGGTGCGGCCCTTGGGCGAAGGCGTGCGAGCGCAACGCCGCCGCCGCCTCTGCGGCGCGGCCGTCCGTGTGTAGGCGCACGCCGGAAAGATCGGCGCCGAGGCGCGGCGCGAAGAACGCGCGCTCGGCCTCGCCCAGCGGGAAGCCGGCGCCGAGACCGAAGGGAGCCGGAGCGGCGGGTGCTGCCGCGGCGTGCAGCGGCGCACGCGCATCGCAGCGCGGTGCTGCGGTTGCGTCCAGCGCGCGCG
>CAZGTK010000081.1:0-8769 GCA_964528415.1 uncultured Burkholderiales bacterium
CGGGAGCGGTTCAGCACCTTGATCTGCGCCAGGTTGATGTTGTCCGTCACCGACATGTGCGGGAACAGCTCGAAGTGCCGGAACACCATGCCGACCTTGGAGCGCAGCTTGGTGAGGTCGGTCCTGGCGCCGCCGACAGAGATGCCCTCGACGAAGATCTCGCCCTTCTGGAACGGCTCGAGCCCGTTCACGCACTTGATCAGCGTCGATTTGCCGGAGCCGGACGGCCCGCAGACCACCACGACCTGGCCCTTGTCGACGTGGGTCGAGCAGTCCTTGAGGACCTGGAAGTCCCCGTACCATTTGCTGACGGACTTGAAATCGATCATACGGCGTACCTCTGCTGCAGCCGCTTGACGAAGTACGAAGCGGCGAAGCACATGATGAAGTAGACCAGCGCGGCGAACAGGTAGAGTTCCATCAGGCGCGCGTCGCGCTGCGCCACCTTGGTGGCCACGCCCATGAAGTCGGCGAGGCCGACGACGTACACCAGCGAGGTGTCCTGGAACAGGATGATGCCCTGCGTGAGCAGGATCGGGATCATGTTCCGGAACGCCTGCGGCAGCACCACGAGGCTCATGGTCTGACGATAGGACAGACCCAGCGCGTAGGACGCGCTGATCTGCCCGCGCGGCACGCTCTGGATGCCGGCGCGGATGATCTCGCAGTAGTACGCCGCCTCGAACATCGTGAACGCGATCAGCGCCGAGTAGAACGGCCCGATGCCCTGCGCGTACTGGGTGCCCTTGATCGCGCTGATCGCCATCGGCACCAGGAAGTAGAACCAGAAGATCACCAGGATCAGCGGGATCGAACGCAGCAGGTTGACGTAGGCGCCGGCCGGGACGCTGAGGATCCTGAAGCTCGAGAGCCGCATCAGCGCCAGCAGGGTGCCGAGCACGATGCCGCCCAGCATCGCCAGTGCCGTGAGCAGCAGCGTGAACTGCATGCCCTTCCAGAGGTAAGGCAGCGCGCGCCAGATGACGTCGAAGTCGAATGCGCCGAACACCTACTTGCCTCCCGCGGCGATATAGCCGGGCACCCGCACCCGGCCCTCGACGAAGCGCATGGCCACCATCACCAGCATCGTGATGATGACGTAGAGGATGGTGGCGGCGGTGAACGCCTCGAAGCCCTGGAACGTGTACTCGGTGATCTGCCGGCTCATGGCGGTGAGCTCCAGCAGGCCGATCGTGAGGGCGACCGACGAGTTCTTGAAGATCGTCAGGAACTCGGAGGTCATCGGTGGGATGATGATGCGGTACGCCATCGGCAGCAGCACGTGGCGGTAGACCTGCGGCAGCGACAGCCCCATCGCCAGGCCGGCGCTGGTCTGCCCTTTCGGGATCGACTGGATGCCCGAGCGCACCTGCTCGGCGACCCGCGATGCGGTGTAGGTGCCGAGGCACACCACCGCGGTCCAGAACTCGGGGTAGGGCAGGTCCTGCTTGAGCCAGTCCCCCCACGCCTTCGGCAGCAGCTCCGGCACGACGAAGTACCAGAGGAACATCTGCACCAGCAGCGGGATGTTGCGGAACAGCTCGACGTAGCCGGTGGCGATCGCGCGCGCGGTCTTCAGCGGCGTCGTGCGCAGCACGCCGAGGACCGAGCCCAGCGTGAATGCGATCACCCACGCGCACAGGGACACCAGCACGGTCCACTTCAGGCCGCGCAGGATCATGTCCAGGTACGTGCCGTCGCCGAACAGCGCCGGCTCGAAGAAGATGCCCCAGTTCCAGTTGTAATTCATACGCGAAAAGAGGGGCGCGAGGCCCCTCCTTCGTGCGCGGACGCTGTTACGCGCCCTTGTCGTTCGGGTTCTTGAACTGCGCCTTGAGGTCGTCCGTCATCGGCACGTTCAGGGTCACGTTCTTGGGCGGGATCGGCTTCATGAACCACTGGGTGTAGAGCTTCTCAAGCTCGCCGCTCTGCATCATGCCGGTGATCACGCCGTCGACGAATTTCTTGAACTGCGGATCGTCCTTGCGCAGCATGATGGCGTAGGGGTCGAACGAGAGGAACTCGCCGGCGACGGTCCACTCCTGCGGGTTCTTCGAGTTGGCGATCAGGCCGTAGAGCAGGATGTGGTCCATCGGGAACGCCACCGCGCGGCCCGTCTCCACCGTCAGGAACGACTCGGCGTGGTCCTTGGCGGCGAGGAAGCGCATGCCGAGGTTGTCCTTGTCGTTGAGCGCCTTGATCGCGCGCTCGTTGGTGGTGCCCTGGGTGACGACGACCGGCTTGCCCTTGAGGTCCTTGTAGCTCTTGATCCCGGAGTCCTTCTTCACCAGCAGCTTGGTGCCGGTGATGAACGTGGTGACGGCGAAGGCCACCTGCTTCTGGCGCTCGACGGTGTTGGTGGTGGAGCCGCACTCGAGGTCGATGGTGCCGTTCGCCATCAGCGGAATGCGCGTCTGGGACGTGACCGGCACGTACTTGATCTCGAGGTTCGACATCTTCAGCTCGTTCTTGAGCGAGCGCACGATCTTGGCGCAGATGTCCATCGAGTAGCCGATCGGCTGTTGCTTGTCGTCGAGGTAGGCGAACGGGATCGACGATTCGCGATGGCCGACGGTGACGACGCCGGTGTCCTTGATCTTCTTCAGCGTGCCGGTCAGGTCGGCCGCCAGTGCCGGTGCGGCGAGCAGCGCGCCCGCGGCGAGGCCGAGCAACGTACGGGATGCTAGTTTCATGGGGGTCCCCTCTTCGTGTCTTTGGACGGATGGGTCTGGATGATGCCGCAAGCTGACGGGCAGCAGGCCAACGTAGGATAAGCACTCGCTCCGGCCTTGTCCAGCCGACGTCCAGCAAAATCACGGGGTTGCATCATTTCGGGGCGATTTCGCGCGCCACCGCACGCAATGAGAGCACGGCCAGCGCCAGCGCGACCAGCGCCATGCCGGCCCATTCCGCCGCCGACGGCCGCTCGCCCAGCTGCAGCCAGCCGGCGACGATGGCGATGACCGGGATCGCCAGGGTGTTCAGGCTGGCCGCGCCGGCGGGCAGGTGGTGGAGGATGTAGAGCCACAGCAGCCACCCGAGCGCGGTGGTGATCACGGCGTGGAACAGCAGCGCGCCGACGAACAGCGGCTGCCAGTCGATCGCCCGCTCGGGCGCGAGCCACGCGAGAAGCGCCAGCGGCCCGGCCCCGAGCAGCATCTGCCAGGCCGTCAACGCCAGCACGTCGACGCGTCCGCTCACGTGGAAGCGGCGGGCGATGATGGCGGACGCGGCCCACACCGCGCCGGAGACGACCGCGAGGGCCTTGCCGGCGAGCGAGGCCTTCAGCGACCACGGCTCCAACACCAGCACCAGGCCGGCGGCCGCCAGCGCGATGGCGAGCCACTGGCTGCCGATCACCCGCTCGCCGAGCGCGAAGCGCGCCATCACCAGGGTCCAGAACGGCATCGTGAACACCAGGATGGCGACCTTGCCGGCGGCGGCGCCGGCCAGCGCCCACGTCGACAGCGCGAGGAAGAGCGCGGTCTGCGTCAGGCCCAGCGCCAGCGTCGGCGCGAGCGGCGGGGGATTGAGCGGGCGCCGCAGCGCTGCCAGCAGGACGAACAGGCAGGCGGTGGCCAGCAGGGTGCGCAGCGCGGCGAACGCGAACGGCCCGCTGTAGCCGAGCGCGACTTTGGCGACGATCCAGCTGTAGCCCCAGACGAGCGAAAGCACGGCCAGCGCCGCGTAGGCGCGCGGGGGCGTCGCGGCGCTCACCGCTTGCGCTGGGTGCCTTCCGGCAGCGCCGAGACGCGAGCCAGCTCCCCGCGCTCGAACAGGCGGCGGTCGGCGAGCCAGGCGAGCAGCAGGTCGGTCGCGTCGGCGCCCCAGAACAGCTCGCCGCCGGCGGCGAACGTGGGCACGCCGAAGACGCCGCGCTCGAGCGCCTCGCGGCCGTTCGCGCGCAACTCGTCCTTGACCCAGGGCACCGCGATCCGGACGTCGGCGTCGCGCACGCCGAGCCGTTCGGCGAGGCGCGCGAATTCGGCGCCATCCTCGACCGAACGGCCCTCGCGCCAGATGAAGCGGAAGATCGTCGTCACCGCCTCCGGCGTGTTGTGCAGCGCCACGCTCAGGCGCAGCGCGGCGAGCGGGTTGAACGGGTGCGCGGGCGGAAAGCGCAGCGGGACGCCGAGGCGCTGCGCGTTCCACACCACCGCCCGATAGGTGAACACGCGCTTCGCCGGCAGCTCGGCGGGGCCCTTGTGGCCCCAGTGGTCGAGCAGGGCGGCAAACAGGATCGGCCGGTAGCGCACGCGCACGCCGGGGGGCAGGCGGTGGAACAGCTCGTGCTGCAGGTAGGAAAACGGCGAGACGTAGTCGAAGTACCAGGTGAGCTCGAGCGGCTCGGTCACGGCGCGGGGCTCCTAGGCGGCGCGCTCGAGCAGGTCGACGCGCAGCGGCTGGAAGAACTCGACGCCGCGCGGGCCTGCGTGCCGCTCGAAGCGCCGCCGCACCTCCGCCAGCGTCTCCGGCGAGAGCGTGTGCTGCGTGTGGGTGACGCGGATGGTGCGGGCTTCGAAATCGGCGAAATCGCGGAACGCCACGCGCACGCGGAAGAAGTGCTCGCCGGCCAGCCGCAGCCGGCCCGACGCGACGCTGCGCCCGAGCGCGGCGAACGCGGCCTTGCGCACGGCCTCCTCGTCGTGGAACAGGCGCATGACGTCGTTGTATTCCCCGGCGAACAGCGGCTCCGAGATCCACGCCATGCCGCCGGGCTTCAGCACGCGGGCGATCTCCGCCAGCGCGCGGTCGAGCTGCGGGCCCGGCACGTGGTGCAGCGACTTGAACATGAACACGAGGTCGGCGCTGGCGTCGGGCTCGGGAATCGCTTCCGCGCCGCCGGGCGCGAAGCGCACGTTGGGCGGATTCTGCGCGCGCAGGTTCGCCGCGTGCGCGACCGCGTCCACCTCGTAGCCCGTGATCGTCAGCGTCGGCTCGCGCGCCGCCAGCGCGCGCGTCTTCTCGGCGCCGCCGCAGCCGAGCTCCAGCGCCCGGGCGCCGGCGAGCGGCAGCGTGCGCGCGATCAGCTCGACCTCGTTCTCGACAGGGCCGAAGTCCTGCGGGATGAGCTGCATCGGGGCGAGTGCGCTGGCTGACATCGGATTCCTCGTCGTTCAGGAGCCTAGAAAGGTCTCGATCGCGTGCGCCAGGCGCAGCGGCTGATCATGGTGCAGCATGTGGCCGGCGTCCGCCAGCACTTCCTCCCGGAGGCGCGCGAAGCAGGCCGTGCGCTGGGCGTAGGCCTCCGGCGCGGCATCGATCATGCGCGAGGCCGGCGACTCGGCGCCGCGCACGAACAGCACCGGCGCCGCGATCCGGCGCCAGCACGCCATGGCCTCCTCCAGGCGATAGAGCACCGGGTTGGGGCGCTTGTGGCGCGGATCGCTGCGCAGCTCGGCCCCATCCGAACCGGCCTGCGCCCAATGGCGGGCGAGAAACGCGGCCTGCTCGTCGCCCAGGCGCGGATTGTTCTTCTGCAGGCGCCGCCCGACGGCGGCGAGCGAAGGGTAGTGCGAGAAGGCGGGCACCGCCCGCAGCTCGTCGAGCCAGCGCGCGTAGCGCCCGGGCGCTTCGTCGGGACGGCCGGGCGCGAGGCCGAACCCTTCCAGCGAGACCACGTGGCTGACACGCTGCGGCCGCACGCCGGCGTAGAGGCAGGCGATGTTGCCGCCCATGCTGTGGCCCACCAGCGGGACCGGCGCCGCGCCGACGAGCGCGTCGAGCAGCGCCTCGAGGTCGGCGAGATAGTCGGGAAACCAGTAGCCCTCGCGCGCCCAATCGCTCAGACCGAAGCCGCGCCAGTCCGGCGCCAGGCAGTGCCAGCGTCCGGCGAGCGCATCGACCAGGAACTGGAACGATGCCGACACGTCCATCCAGCCGTGCAGCAGCACGAGCGGCGGCGCGCCGGGCTCGCCCCAGCTGCGCACGTGGTACTGCAGCCCGCGGACGTCGACCAGATGGGAGCGGCTGGGTGTCATGCGGTCGCGGCGGGCGCGCCGTCAGCGCAGGTCGGCGAGCTCGCGCTGCTTGGCTTCGAGCCGCTCGCGCGCCACGATCACCTGGTCCGCCAGCGCCTGCTGCCGCTCGACGTAGGCCGCCGACGGGCGGACGCCGCCGCCGACGTTGGCCACCATCTCGCCCGGCAGGGGCGTGCGGCCCGCCTCGACGGCGCGCTCGGCGTCTTCGAGCAGCTGGCGGGCCTTGACCACCGCCTCCTCGGCCTTCTGGCGCCGCGCTTCGCGCTCGCGCAGCCGCACGTCGACCTGCTTGGCGCGCTCCAGCAGCTCCCGGCGACGCTCCTCGACGGCGCCGGGGTCGTTGGCCGCCGGAGCGGGTCCGAGGTCCACCGGCCGCGAGCTGCGCGCGCCGGCGACCGGTTCATCGGAATAGATGACGCGGCCGTCCGGCATCACCGACTTGTACAGCGTCTGCGCGGCAGTGAGGCCCGGCAGCAGCACGACGAGCAGCGATACCAGGACGAGACGGGGTTGCATGGGGCGATTATAGCGACCCGCTAGACGGAGCCGCGCCGCGCGACGTAGATGCCCAGCAGCACGGCGACGGCGCCGAGCGCCTGGATCGGGCCCACCGCCTCGGCCAGCAGCGCCCACGCCAGCAACGCGGCGACGACCGGCTGCAGCAGCAGGCTGACGGCGGAGAACGATGCCGGCAGGTGCCGCATCGACCAGGTGATCAGGCTCTGCCCGACCAGCTGGACGATCACGGCGAGCGCGATCACCACCGCCCAGCCGCGCGCGGTGGCGGGGATCACGGTCTCCCCCAGCAGCAGCATGGCCGGCGCCAGGCCCAGGCAGGTGAAAACGCCGGACAGCGCCAGGATGGTGCCGGTCCCGAGCGTGCCGCGCAGCTCCTTGATGGCCAGGATGTAGCCCGCGTAGGCGACCGCGGCCAGCAGCGCCAGCGCGTCACCGCCGAGATGCTCGGGCGAGAAGCGCGCGCTGGAGAGCGCCAGCAGCGCGGCGCCGACCACGCCCACCGTCATGCCCGCCAGGAACGTGCGCGTGACGCGGACGCCGAAGACCGCCCAGGCGCCGAGCGTGACGAAGATCGGCGCCATGTTCACGAGCAGGGTGGAGTTGGCCACCGACGTCAGCGTGAGCGACAGGTGCCAGATGCCGAGATCGGCCGCGAAGAACAGGCCGCACAGCGCGAGCGGCCGCCAACGCAGCGGCGGGGCCGGCAGGTCCGGACGCCGGCGCCGCTCCGAGATCATCCAGGCGAGCGCGACGGGCAGCGACAGCAGGATGCGCCAGAAGCCGGTGGCGACCGGCCCGACCTCGGAGAAGCGCACCAGGATCGGCGCGAGCGCAATGGTGCAGGCGCCGCCGAGCAGGCCCGCCAGCGCCAGCGGATGGGCGACGGGAGTGGGCGCAGCGCTCATGGCGAGAATGTTGACGTTTCGCTGGGTCCGGCGAGCGGGCGCCGGGTGTTAGAATCCCCCGGCAAGCTGAGCATTCTAGTCGATGTCTGATCCCGCCTTCGTCCATCTGCGCCTCCACAGCGAATATTCGGTCGTGGACGGCATCGTGCGCATCGACGATGCGGTCAAGGCGGCCGCGGCGGACGGCATGCCGGCGCTGGCGATCACCGACCTCGCCAACGTGTTCGGCATGGTCAAGTTCTACGAAGCGGCGCGCAAGGCCGGCGTGAAGCCGTTGGCGGGCTGCGAGGTGTGGCTCAGCAATGACGCGGAGCGGGGCAGCCCCGCGCGCCTGCTGCTGCTGTGCCAGAACCGGGAAGGCTACCTGCGTCTGTCGCGCCTGCTGTCGCGCGCCTACCTCGAGAACCAGCATCGCGGCCGCGCCGAGCTGCGCGCGGAGTGGTTCGACGCCGAGGGCACCGCCGGGCTGATCGCGCTTTCGGGAGCGCAGCTGGGCGACGTCGGCGCCGCGCTGCTGCAGGGCAACCAGGCCCGCGCGCGCGAGCTGGCGAACGCCTGGCGGGACCGCTTCGGCGACCGCTACTACCTCGAGCTGCAGCGCGACGGCTCCCCCGCGGCCGAGGCGTGCACGGCCGGCTCCGCGCGCCTCGCGGCGGAGCTCGGCATCGCCGCGGTCGCGACCCACCCGGTGCAGTTCCTCGCGCGCGACGACTTCCGGGCGCACGAGGCGCGCGTATGCATCTCCGAGGGCTACCTGCTCTCCGACCAGCGGCGGCCGAAGAGCTTCACCGCCGAGCAGTACTTCAAGACGCAGGCCGAGATGCGCGAGCTGTTCGCCGACCTGCCGGCGGCGCTGGAGAACAGCGTCGAGATCGCCAAGCGCTGCACGCTGGAGATCGAGCTCGGCAAGCCGCGGCTGCCGGTGTTCCCGACGCCTTCCGGCGTGACGCTCGACGACCATCTGGCCAGCCAGGCGCGCGAGGGCCTCGAGCGGCGGCTCGAGCGGCTGTTTCCCGACCCGGCCGGCCGCGCCGAGGCGGCGCCGCGCTACGGCGAGCGGCTCGAGTTCGAGATCCGGACCATCCAGCAGATGGGCTTCGCCGGCTACTTCCTGATCGTCGCCGATTTCATCAACTGGGCGCGCTCGCATCGCGAGGAAAAGTTCCCCAACGGCGTGCCGGTGGGGCCGGGCCGCGGCTCCGGGGCCGGCTCGCTGGTGGCGTACTCGCTTGGCATCACCGACCTCGACCCGATCCGCTACGGCCTGCTGTTCGAGCGCTTCCTCAATCCCGAGCGCGTGTCGATGCCGGACTTCGACATCGACTTCTGCCAGGACGGGCGCGACCGCGTGATCGAGTACGTGC
>CAZGTK010000082.1:0-8732 GCA_964528415.1 uncultured Burkholderiales bacterium
AGCCAGGCCACATGCAGCCCGAGCGGCTTCAGCCAGCCAGCCAACTTCTTCCAGTGCTGTTCGGCGAGGATCTCGGTGGGCGCCATCAGCGCCGCCTGACAGCCGTTCTCGGCTGCCTGCAGCATCGCCAGCGCGGCGACGATGGTCTTGCCGCTGCCGACGTCGCCCTGCAGCAGCCGCTGCATCGGGTGCGGCGCGGCAAGGTCGCGGCGGATCTGGTCGAACGCGCGGCGCTGCGCCGCGGTCAGCGCAAACGCCAGCGAGCGCGTCAGGCGCTCGGCCAGGCGGCCCGGCGGGGCGAGCCGCGGCGTGCTGCGCGCGCGCCGCTCGCGGTAGTGCAGGCGCATGGAGAGCTGCTGCGCGAGCAGCTCGTCGAACTTCATCCGGCGCCAGGCCGGATGCGTGTGGTCCAGCAACGGCCCGATCGGCTCGCGCGGCGGCGGATGGTGCAGCAGGCGCACGGCGTCGGCGAACGCCGGCAGGCGCAGGCGCTCCAGCACGGCGTCCGGTAGCGTCTCGGCGAGATCCGCCGACCTGAGCGCGCGCTCGGCAAGCCGGCGCAGGGTGTACTGCGCGAGCCCCGCGGTCGTCGGGTACACCGGCGTCAGCGCCTGCGGCAGCGGCTCGCCCGGCGCCACCGCGTGGAAGCGCGGATGGATCATCTCGGCGCCGAAGAAGCCAGGCCGCAGCTCGCCGAACAGGCGCACGCGCCGGCCCACCGCCAGCGTCTTGGCCTGGTTGGGATAGAAGTTGAGGAAGCGCGCGAACACTTCGCCCGTGCCGTCGGCGATACGGCAGACCAGCTGGCGGCGCGGCCGGTAAAGGATCTCGTTGCTGACGACAGTGCCTTCGACCTGCACCGGCGCGCCGGCGCCCGCGCGGGCGATGTCGACGATGCGCGTCTCGTCCTCGTAGCGCAGCGGCAGGTGCAGCAGCGCGTCGGCGGGGGAACGGATGCCGAGCCGCGCGAGCTTCTCGAGCGCGGCCTCGGCGAGGCCCCAGCCTGCGAGGCCGCTTGCTTCGTCCGCGCCCGAGGCCGCCGCCCGCGCCACGGCCCGCGCTAGCCGCCCAGCACCAGAATGCCGTCCAGCTCCACCGCGGCGCCGCGCGGCAGCGACGCCACGCCGATCGCGGCGCGCGCCGGATACGGCTCGGTGAAGTAGGTCGCCATGATCTCGTTGACCTTGCCGAAGTGGGCGAGGTCGGTGAGATACACGGTGACGCGCACCAGGTCGTCGAGGCTGCCGCCGGCCGCCTCCGCCACCGCGCGCAGGTTGCGGAACACCTGGTGGATCTGCGCCTCGACGCCGTCGACCAGCGACATGGTCTGCGGATCGAGGCCGATCTGGCCGGACAGGTAGACGGTGCCGCCGGCGCGGATCGCCTGGGAGTAGGTGCCGATCGCGGCGGGCGCCGACGCGGTGTGGATGCGCTGCTTGGTCATGGGAGTCCGGTCCGGGTGGTGGCGGGGAACGCGGCAATGGTAGTCAGTATCGCGGCCGCGCTCAACGCGGGCCGGTTCGCAATCCCCGTCGCGCAGGGCTACACTAGCGGCCGCGGAGCTGTCCGATTCCGCGCCATCCGTGTCCGATTCCGCCGCCCCTGCGGCTTCCGCCGCCCCGTCCCGCTCGCCGCTGGCGCTGCTCGCGCTCGCCGCTCTCGGCGTCGTCTACGGCGACATCGGCACCAGCCCGCTCTACGCGATGAAGGAGGCCTTCGGCGGCGCCGACCCGCTGCCGGTCACCCCGACCGCGGTGCTCGGCGTGCTCTCGCTCATCTTCTGGTCGCTGATCCTGGTGGTGACCATCAAGTACGTCATCATCATGGTGCGCGCCGACAACCGCGGCGAGGGCGGGATCATGGCGCTGATGGCGCTGCTGGCGGCAAGCCCGCGCGCGCCGGCGGCGGCGAAGGGGACGCTGCTGCTGATCGGGCTCTTCGGCGCCGCGCTGTTCTACGGCGATGCCGCCATCACGCCAGCGATCTCGGTGCTCTCGGCCGTGGAGGGCCTCGAGGTGCTGGCACCGGGGCTGCACCCTTACGTCGTGCCGGTGGCGGTAGCGGTCCTGCTAGGCCTCTTTCTCCTTCAGCAGCGCGGCACCGCCGGCATCGGCGCCGTGTTCGGGCCGGCGATGCTGGTCTGGTTCGCGACCCTCGCGCTGCTCGGTATCGTCAACGTTGGCCGGCACCCCGACGTGCTCGCGGCGGTCAATCCCGTCCACGCCGTGCGCTTCGCGGCGGAGTACGGCGTCGAGGCCTACCTGTCGCTGGGCGCCGTCGTGCTGGTGATCACGGGCGCGGAGGCGCTCTACGCCGACATGGGCCATTTCGGCAAGACGCCGATCCGCCTCGCCTGGAGCGCGGTCGTGCTGCCGGCGCTGACGATCAACTATTTCGGCCAGGGCGCGCTGCTGCTCGCGGACGCCGAAGCCGTGCGCAACCCGTTCTACCTGCTCGCGCCCGGCTGGGCGCTGGTGCCGCTCATCGTGCTGGCCACTCTCGCGACGGTGATCGCGTCGCAGGCGGTGATCTCGGGCACCTTCTCGGTGACGCGGCAGGCGATCCAGCTGAGCTTCTGCCCGCGGCTCGACGTGCAGCACACGTCCGAGCGCGAAATCGGCCAGGTGTTCCTGCCGCGCGCCAATCTGATTCTCGGCGTGGCCGTGATCGCGCTGGTGCTCGGCTTCCAGAGCTCGACCAACCTGGCCTCCGCCTACGGCATCGCGGTCACCTCGGCGATGGCGATCGACTCGGTGCTGCTCTACTTCGTCGCCCGTTACGTCTGGCGCTGGCCCGCCGTTGTCGCGGGCGCGCTGTCCGCGCTGCTGCTGGCGGTGGACCTCGCTTTCGTGTCCGCCAACGCGGTCAAGATTCTGGACGGCGGCTGGTTCCCGCTCGGCGCGGCGCTCGCGCTGTTCACGCTGTTCGCCACCTGGTACCGCGGCCGGCGTCTGCTGATGGAGCGCATCTCGGACACCGAGGTGCCGCTGCTGCCGTTCATCAGGAGCCTGGAGCAGTATCCGCCGACCCGGGTGCCCGGCACCGCGGTGTTCCTGGTATCCCGTCCCGAGGGCGTGCCCCACGCGCTGCTGCACAACCTGGCGCACAACAAGGTGCTGCACGACCGCGTCGTCCTGCTGACGGTGATCACCGAGGATCGCCCCCACGTGCCCGACGCCGACCGGCTCGAGCTCGAGACGCTCGAGTTCGGCTTCCACCGCCTGACCGTGCGCTTCGGCTTCAAGGACGAGCCCGACATCCCGGCGACGCTGGCGCTGGCGGCCCCCCTCGGGCTCGAGTTCAACCTGATGGAGACGACGTTCTTCCTCAGCCGCGAGACTCTAATCCCGACGGTGGGGCCGGGCATGGCGTTGTGGCGCGAGCGGCTGTTCGCGCTGATGGCGCGCAACGCCGGCAGCGCCACGGCCTACTTCCGGCTGCCGGTGAACCGCGTCGTGGAACTCGGCACCCAGATCGAGCTCTAGCGAGGATGAGCCCGATCCCGCGCCCGGCGCCGTGACCGCCCCCGCCGCCAAGTCCCCTGCCCTGGCCGGCTTCGAGAAGCTGCTCGCCGCCGGCAAGGACGGCGCGCTGCTGCGCTTCGGGCTCGGCAACGAGTACCTCAAGCTCGGCGACGCGGCCGCGGCCGCGACGCACCTGCGTCGCGCGGTGGAGCTCGATCGCGACTACTCGGCGGCGTGGAAGCTGCTCGGCAAGGCGCTCGCCGAAGCCGGCGACGCGCAGGGCGCGCTGGCGGCGTACCGCGACGGCATCGCCGTGGCGGACGCGAAGGGCGACAAGCAGGCGGCGAAGGAGATGACCGTGTTCGCCCGCCGCATCGAGAAGCAGCTCGGCGACCCTAAATCGTAGAGACGAGCCGCACCACCTCGTCGGGCGTGCGCCGCTCCTCGGCCCAGGGCAGCGCGCGATAGTCGAAGCCCTGCTCGATCGTCGGCTTCACCACCTGGAAGTAGGGGGAGATGTCGAAGTCCCGCGGCGCGACCAGCGTGTGGTGGCGCGGGCACAGCAGCTCCTCGTCGGCCGCAGCGTCCTGGTTCCATCGTCGCGTCACGCGCGGCAGGATCGGGTAGCCGACTTGCTGGAACGCCTGGGCGATGAGCGTCGAGCAGATCGCCTTGGTCGGCTCGCCGCTGCCCAGCGCCAGTACCTGCCGGCGGAAGCGGCTCGGAATCGGCGGGGTCGGCAGCAGGTAGCGCGCCAGGTCGACGATGTTCTTGAGGTCGTAGGTGTGGCCGATGCGGCCGATCGCGTACTTCACGACCCGCTGGCGGTCGGCCACGGACAAGCCCACCGGCCGGCAGATCCGCGTGTGGTAGCGCGCGAACTTCGACAGCGGCACCGCCTGGCAGCCGTCCACCATGTCCACCTCCACCAGCACCGGCGGGTCGGCGGCGTTGTCAGGTGTCGCCAGCGCATCGCCGACGCATAGCGCCGCGTGCGACCAGGTGGACTGGGTCAAGTACTTGATCGCGGTGGAGACGCGCGTGTTGCCTTCCACCAGCAGGACGTCCCCGGGCCGGATCGCGGCGCGCAACGCCTCCGGTGTGCCCGTGGTGGGCGGCGCATAGCCGGCGATCGGCTGGCTCAGGTAGCGGGCCAGCGCGCGTCCCAGCGACGTCTGCAGGCGGTTCATGGCGTTTGCGCCCTTCGCGGCGCCGCCCGGCCCGGAAGCGGGCCGCCGGCGCAGCATCAATTCTCTGGCAAGCAACTTGCAGGCCCAACCGCGTAAACGCCGCGAATCCGGGCTTCCCGGCCGCTGCGCGTCACCCGATCGACAGAAGGAGGCAGAAAATGACCATCGGCCGTCACTCGCGGCGCACCTTCCTGCGCGCCGGCGTGTCCTGGCTCGCGCTGGCGGCGGTGCCGCTCGCCGCCCGGGCGAAGAAGAACGGCGACGACCACCCCGGCAAGGGCAAGAACGGCAAGGGCGGCGGGCAGAACGGCGGCAGCTCCGGCAGCGGCTCGCCCGAGGCCGTCGCCGCGTCGCTGACCGCCGCATCGATTCACAGCATGCTCGGGACCAACGTCGGCGTCGTGCACGTCGGCGCCAAGCCGCTGCCGCCGGGCATCCGGAAGAACCTCGCGCGCGGCAAGCCGCTGCCGCCTGGAATCGCCAAGCAGGCGGTGCCGGGGCCGCTCTTGTACAAGCTGCCGAAGGTGGACGGCCACGACTGGATCCGCGTCGGCACGACGCTGGTGCTGGTCGGCGCGGCGACGCTGGTGGTCAAGGAGATCATCGAGAACGTCTTCGATTGAGCGCCGCCTGGCGGCCGGCGCTCTGACCTCGGGACCGCCCGCGGGCGGTCTCTTTTTTTGCCCGCCGCGCCCGCAGCGCCGTCGCGCGGACCGTGGCCGGCGCGGGCAAAACCGGCTAGATTCCGCCCATGGAGCCCGCGCCATGAGCCTGCTGCTCGGCTGCATCGCCGACGACTTCACCGGCGCCACCGATCTCGCCAGCATGCTGGTCAAGGCCGGCCTGCGTACGGTGCAGGTGATCGGCGTGCCGGACGATCCGGCGCTTGCCGGCGACGCCGATGCGGTGGTGGTAGCGCTCAAGTCGCGCACGATCCCCGCCGCGGACGCGGTGGCGCAATCGCTGGCGGCCCTCGACTGGCTGCGCGGCCGCGGCGCGCGGCAGATCTACTTCAAGTACTGCTCGACGTTCGATTCGACGGACCAGGGCAACATCGGCCCGGTGGCCGACGCGCTGCTCGACGCGCTGGGCGAGACGTTCACGATCGCCTGCCCCGCGTTTCCGGAGAACGGCCGCACCATCTACCAGGGCCACCTGTTCGTCGGCGAGGCGCTGCTGTCGGATTCGCCGATGCGCCACCATCCGCTCACGCCGATGACGGACGCGAATCTGGTGCGGGTGCTGCAACGGCAGACGCCGCGCCAGGTCGGCCTGGTGCCCTACCGCGTGGTGCGCCAGGGCGCCGCGGCGATCCGCGTCGAGTTCCAGCGGCTGCGCGACGCAGGCCGCAGTCACGCCGTCGTCGACGCGCTCGCGGACGACAACCTCTACGCCATCGGCGCGGCCTGCGCGGATCTCGCGCTGGTGACCGCCGGCTCCGGCGTCGCCTTGGGGCTGCCGCAGAATTTCTACGCCGCGGGGCTGATGCAGCCGCGCCGCGACGCCGCCGTGCTGCCGAGCGTGGGCGGCAAGCCCGCGGTGCTGGCCGGCAGTTGCTCGGCCGCGACGCGGGAGCAGGTCCGGACGATGGCGGCTAGGCATCCCGCCGCGCTGATCGATCCGCTCGCCGCGAGCGATCCGGCGGAGCTGGCGGCGCGCGCTCTCGAGGCGGTGGCGCCGGCGCTCGCGCGCGGCGAGCCGTTCCTGATCTACTCCACCACCGATCCGGCGAAGGTGAAGGAAGTGCAGCGGCATCTGGGGCAGGAGCGCGCCGCCGCGCTGGTGGAAGCCACGCTGGCGTGCATCGCCCGCGAGCTCGTCGCGCGCGGCGTGCGACGGCTGGTGGTGGCCGGCGGCGAAACCTCCGGCGCCGTGGTGAGCGCGCTGGGCGTGAAGGCGCTCGCCATCGGCCCGCAAATCGACCCCGGCGTGCCGTGGACGCTGGCCGCGGGCGAGCCGCGCGTCGCGCTGGCGCTGAAGTCCGGCAACTTCGGCGCGCCGGATTTCTTCGAGAAAGCTCTGCGGATGCTGCCATGACCGACGCCCGACTGCGCGAAGCGATCTGCCGCACGGCGAAGTCCATGTTCAGCCGCGGGCTCACGCACGGCTCGACCGGCAACGTCAGCGTCCGGCTCGAGGACGGCTGGCTGATGACGCCTACCGGTTCCAGCTTCGGCGATCTCGATCCGGCGCGGCTGTCCCGGCTCGACCGCGACGGCCGTCACGTCGGCGGCGACGCGCCGACCAAGGAAGCGTTCCTGCACCTCGCCATGTACCGCGAGCGGCCCGGCGACGGCGCGGTGGTGCACCTGCACTCGACGCACTCGGTGTCCGTTTCCGTCCTTGCGGACGTAAACGCGAGCGACGTCCTGCCGCCGCTCACGGCGTACTACGTGATGCGCGTCGGCCGGCTGCCGCTGGTGCCCTACTACCCGCCGGGCGACCTCGCGCTGGCCGACGCGGTGGCGGCGCTGGCGGGGAAACACCACGCCGTGCTGCTCGCCAACCACGGTCCGGTCGTTTCGGGCTCGTCGCTGTCGGCCGCTGCCGACGCGATCGAGGAGCTGGAAGCGACCGCCCGCGTGTTCCTGCTCACGCGCGGGCAGGCCGTGCGGCCGCTCTCCGCCGAGCAGGTGGCCGAGCTCGAGCGCCGCTTCGCGCCGAAATGAAAAAGGCCGCTCATCGAGCGGCCTTTCGGATCTGGTGGAGACGAAGGGGATCGAACCCTCGACCTTCGCATTGCGAACGCGACGCTCTCCCAGCTGAGCTACGTCCCCGTAAAGAGCCGCAAATTTTAATACAGGCCGCTCCCCGGCGGCAATTCCCCGCGATTACCGGCGCTTAGCCGGTTTCGCCGGCGCTGCGGCGGGGGCCCGGCAGGCCCACACCAGCATGGCCACGCCGGCCGCCACCATCGGCAGGCTCAGCCACTGGCCCATGGTGAGGCCCAGCGCCAGCAGGCCCAGGAAGCTGTCCGGCTCGCGCGTGAACTCCACCACGAAACGGAAAGTCCCGTAGCCGATCAGGAACAGCGCCGAGACGGCGCCGACCGGGCGCGGCTTCGACGAAAACCACATCAGCAGGACGAACAGGGCGACGCCCTCGAGCGCAAACTGGTAGAGCTGCGACGGGTGCCGGGCGAGGCTGTCGACCCTCGGAAAGACCATCGCCCACGGCACGTCGGTCGGGCGCCCCCACAGCTCGGCGTTGATGAAGTTGCCCAGCCGTCCCGCCCCCAGGCCGATCGTCACCAGCGGCGCGACGAAGTCGGTGACCTGCAGCCAGCGCATGCCGTGCCTCCGCGCGAACAGCCACACGGCGAAGATCACGCCGAGGAAGCCGCCATGAAACGCCATGCCGCCTTCCCAGAGATAGAAGACGTGCAGCGGGTTGGCCAGGTACTCGCCGGGCTTGTAGAACAGCACGTAGCCGAGCCGGCCCCCGACGATGACGCCGAGTACGACGTAGAAGAGCAGGTCGTCCACCTGCGCCGGCGAGAAGCCCAGGTCGGGGCGGCGCTTCGCGCGCCAGCGTCCCAGCAGCAGGCCGCCGGCGAAGCCGATCAGGTACATGAGGCCGTACCAGCGCACGGCCAGCGGGCCGAGCTGAATGGCGATGGGGTCGAACTGCGGGTGGACGAGCAAGGCGGGCGGGAAAGCGGTTTCGGCTAAAATCGGAGTTTACCGTTTTCGCCGGGCGCGGACTGCCCGGCCGGCATCAGCCAAGGAGAACTCGCGTGGGTTATAACAAGCGCAGCCAGCTCATCACCCAGGGGGTCGAGCGCAGCCCCAACCGCGCCATGCTTCGCGCCGTCGGCTTCGGCGACGGCGACTTCGACAAGCCCATCGTCGGCGTCGCCAACGGCCACAGCACCATGAACCCGTGCAACGCCGGCATCCAGCCGCTGGCGCTGCGCGCCGAGGAGGCGCTGCTCGCCGCCGGCGCCATGCCGCAGATGTTCGGCGTCATCACCATCACCGACGGCATCGGCATGGGCACCGAGGCGATGAAGTATTCGCTGGTCTCGCGCGAGGTGATCGCGGACGCGATCGAAACCGCGACGCAGGGCCAGGCGATG
>CAZGTK010000083.1:0-8700 GCA_964528415.1 uncultured Burkholderiales bacterium
GTGGCAGTGGATCCGCTCGCCGAAGGGCGTGCTCGACGACGGTCGCAAGGTGACCAAGGAGCTGTTCCGCCAGATCCTGGCCGAAGAGCTGCCCAAGGTGAAGCAGTATCTCGGCGACGCCGCCTGGAGCGCGGGCAAGTACGAGGAGGCGGCCAAGCTGTTCGACCGCATCATCGCCAGCGACGACTACGTCGAGTTCCTCACGCTGCCGGCGTACGACCTGATCGACTAGCGTTTCCGATCGAAACGCGAAGAAACCGCGCCCGCGTGGCGCGGTTTTTTTTCGCCGGGCGTTTTATCTGCGGTCGCTGGCTGACCTAGAATAGAAACCGGCTTCGAGCCGCCAGCTGGGAGGAGATCAATGAAAACGGTACGACAGCTGCTGGACGCCAAGGGCCATGACGTGGTCACCATCGCCGACGCCGCCACGGCGCACGACGCGATGGAGCTGATGGCGGCAAAGAACGTCGGCGCGCTGATCGTCATGGCACAGGGCCGCCCGGCAGGCATCCTGTCCGAGCGCGACTTCGCGCGCAAGATGTTCGTCCTGGAGAAACCGCCGCGCGACACGCTGGTGCGCGAGGTGATGACGTCCCCCATCGTCTACGTGCGCCCCGAGCAGACCAACGAGGAATGCATGGCGCTCATGACCGACAAGCGCATCCGCCATCTGCCGGTCCTGGACGGCGAGCGGCTGATCGGCCTGATCTCCATCGGCGACCTCGTCAAGGACGTCATCTCCGAGCAGCAGTACATCATCCGCCAGCTCGAGAACTACATCATGAGCTGACCGGCGCGCGGCCCTGAAGCCGCGCGCCGCCGCGCCGCCGTGAGCCGTTTCGACACTTCCTCGCCGCAGGGACGGTAGCCTGCGGCCCCGCCGCGGCGATCCGCGCATGCCCGAAGTCGACGCCTTCATTCAATCGCCGTGGATGGCCTACGCGGTGGCGGTGGTCGCCGCGGCGGCGTGGACCCATGGCGTCATGGGCATGGGATTCCCGCTCATCACGGTCGCGCTGCTCGCCGTCGTCACCGACCTGAAGATCGCGGTGATCCTGACGGTGCTGCCCAACATCGCGCTCAACCTTTACCTGATCGCGAAGGGCGGCAACTGGCGCGAAAGCCTGGGCAGACACTGGCGCGTCGCGCTGTACATGCCGCTCGGCGCGGTGATCGGAACGAAGGTGCTGATCGCCGTTCCGGCCGAACCGCTCAAGCTGCTGCTGGCCGCGATGATCCTGGTCTACCTGAACATGGCGCGCGTGAAGCAGCTCGAGTGGCGCTGGCTCGCGCGCGCGCCGAGGACATCGGAAGCGGGCGTCGGCCTGTTCGCGGGCTTCCTCTCGGGCACGGTGAGCGTCTCGATTCCGCCGCTGGTGGTCTACTTCATGGCGCTCGGGCTCGCGCCGACCGCGATGGTGCAGATCATGAATCTGTGCTTCGTGTTCGGCAAAGCGACGCAGGCGGCGACGCTGGCGTGGGCCGGCGAGATCACGCGCCTGACGTTGATCGCGACGCTGCCGCTCACGGTCATCGCCCTCGTCTTCCTGCTGGTCGGCGTGCGGCTGCGCAGCCGCGCGCATCCGGAGCAGTACTACGGCTGGCTCAACAAGACGCTGCTGGCGATGGCGCTGATCCTGTTCGCCCAGGTCGCGCGCGCGTGGCTTTTCTAGCGCGCGTCCCGCGCTACGGCAGCGCCGTGCTCCCCCGCGCGTCGATCGCCGCGCGCAGGCAGGCCGGGCAAAGGCAGCGGGCGGTTCTGTCCGGCACCGGCAGCGCGGCGGGAAAATCGACCGCGCACCAGCACTCGGCGTGTCCCGCCTCGAGGCCGCAGACGAAGCGCGCGCCGCAGTGCGGGCAGGTCCGGCTCGGTTTGCACGCACTCATGGCGAGAGCATACCCTGGCGGCGCGGCGGTCGCGGGCGCGATAGATAAATTCCCGGGCAAGCGGTTACAATCGCCGTCCCGAACAACGGCCCCGCTCTGGCCGGCCGTTCGGTCCGCGCCCAAGGGGAGAACCGATGTCCATCCTGCTGATCGTGACGGAAAGCTCGACGAAGGCCGCCGAGGCGCTCGAAGCCGTCGTCAAGGACATGGAGGCGACCAAGATCAACGACGGCTGCTTCCTCGTCAAAACCAAGGATCATCCGCGTCTGCTGGCGATGCAGGTGGAGGGCGCCCTGCCCGAAAAGGCCACGTTCTACGTTTTCGAGCTGGATCGCCGCTACGACGGCTACGGCCCCGTCGACGTCAACAAGTGGCTGAAGAAGAACCTCAAGAAGTAAGCCCCGGGCGCCGCCGTCCGCGGCGCCTGTAACAAAAGTGTCTTTCCGCGTGGTCCGATCGGACCGCGGCGCCGATCCCCGGCGGCGGCGTCGAGATGGCGCGTGCGCCGTCTCGTGGACGGGCGTCTGCGCCGCCATCGGGCTGGCGATCATCGCGCTTCTGCCGCCGCGCGCCGCGGCCCTGATGGCGGGTCTGCCGCCCGACTCCGCCGCCGCCCGCGTCGACGCCCGCGGGCTCCACTCGCCCTTCGGCGGCGTCGGCAGCCTGCGCGTGGCGAGGTCCGGCGGCGAGGGCGTCTTCACCGCCGTCGCCGTCGACGCGCGGCACGTGGTGACGGCGGCCCATGTCGTCGGCGGAGCCGATCCCGGCGGCATCACGTTCATTCTGCCCGCCGGCGCGGCGACGTCCCGCCGGTTCGACGCGGAGTCGGTCACGATCCATCCGGGCTATCGGGGTTTCCGCGGCGACTTTGCGCACCACGACATCGCCGTCGTCCGACTCGGCGGCGAGCTGCCGGAAGGCACGCCCGTGTATCCGCTGTACCGGCTGCCGCTCGCGCCGGGAACCGTGCTGATCCTGGCGGGGTTCGGCGGCAGCGGCGCCGGCAACGTCGGCGTCGAGCAGAAACCGGACCCCGACGTGCGCCGGATCGGCCTCAACGCGGCGGATGAATTCCTGCCCGGCCCGGGCGGCCGTCGCGAGATCTACCTGTTCGATTTCGACGGCCCGGATCTCGACACGAACCGCATGGGTGGCCCCAGTCTCGGCAACCACCTGGAGACCACGGTCGCCGGCGGCGACTCCGGCAGCCCCGCCTTCGTCCGCGTCGGCGGCAGGCTGCACCTCGCCGGCGTCAACACGTTCCAGGCGAGCGGGCGCGACGGTCCGCCAGCGCCGCGCTTCGGGTCAATCGGCGGGGGCATGCTGATCGCCGCGTACGCCGACTGGATCGAGCGCGTCATCGCCGGATCGCCCTGACCCCGGCCGTGGCGCGCGACGCCGCTACCAGAGGTGCCAGCTCTGCGTCGTCAACACCCAGGCGCCGAGCAGCGCGTTCGTCACGGCGTGCGCGATCACCGGCGCCCACAGCGTGCCGGAGCGGCGATACAGCTCGCCGTACGCAAGTCCCGCGACGATGCCGGCGAGCCAGAGGTGATGCTCGAAGCCGAACAGCACCGAGCTGATCAGCAGCGCCTTCACCGTCACGGCCGCCGGCGCCAGCGCGAGAAAATCCTGCCGGTCGATCCAGCGCATCACGAACGAGCGCCAGAAAAGCTCCTCCATGATCGGCACCACCAGCGCCGCGCCGGCGATGCGCACGGCGATCAACGCCCAGTCGTAGCCGCCGTCCGCCGCGCCGGGATCGAATCCTCGCGGAGTCCCGATCGTCGCCCAGGGCCGGTCCAGGAGCAGCCAGAGCGCCAGCACCGCGACGCCGACCGCGATCGAGGAGCCCCAGACCGCGCCGCCGCGCGGCAGCGCGGCCAGCTCGCCGTAGCGTCGCCACAGCAAGCCCAGCGCGAGCGCCGCCGCGCCGGCCCGCAGCGCGTAGAGCCAGCGCGCGTCGAAGCCCTCCAGCAGGCCGGCGCGGGCGAGCAGCGACTCCAGGGCAAGGCAGCCGACGAACAGGCCGAACGGGAGGATGCGGGAAAAAGCCGGGCTGGCGAGCAGGTTCACGACGTCCGGTTTCGGGTTGGCGGCGCTACTTTGCCGCGACCTTCGCCCGCCGTCCATCGGGCCGGCGGTACCGCGCTCAGCCCGCGGTGCGCTCGCGCACCCGGCGCAGCAGATTCTCGTGGTCGCCGTCGCCGAAGCACTCGTCCATGAGCCTCGCGAACGACGGCCCTTCCCAGGGGCCGATGTCGACGCCGACGACACCGCGCACCGCGAGGAAGCGCGTCATGAAGCCGGTGGGGTCGTCGGCGCGCGGGCGCACCCAGAAGTGCTGCGTGAGCCCGCGATGGATCGCCTCCGCCATGGCGTCGCCTTCCTCGGCGTCGCCGACGCGCGGGCGACGCGCCTCGTCCGACTCCACCGCGACGTGCCGCAGCGCGAGCCAGCGCAGCACGTTGATGTCCGTCATCGACAGGCCGACGAAGATGCAATGGCTGTCGTGCAGCGCCGCGCCCATCGTCAGGTTGGCGAGCGACATCGCGTTCATGGTGGAGGACCAGTACTGGCGGTCGGTGAAGACCAGCATGTGCTCGTAGCTGGCGGGTCCGGGGTCGCGCGGCAGGTAGCCGTGCAGGTGGTAGACCGGGATCTCGCCGCCGGCGCAGTGCGTGAGCGGCGACTGGCCCGCCTGGGCGATGCGCCGCACCGGCGCGGGGCCGCCGGCGACGCTCGCCGTCGCGCGCTCCAACAGGTCGTCGGCGTTGAAGGTGACCACGCGCGCGATGCGGCGGCGGCGGCGCTCGGCCTCACCCACCAGCACCCGCGCCACCACCGCGAGGCTCGAATCGGCGCGCGCGAAATCCTCCGCCTCGGGCGCGCGCGCGCCGCCGTAGAGACCCTCGCGCAGCATCCGCGAAAAGCGCTCGGGACCGAGCGCGGCCTCGGCCATCTCGAACACGATCGGCAGGAACTGCGGCAGCAGGCGCGGCGACTGCTCCGGCTGCGCCGCCCACGGCGACGGCTGGCCGGGGAAGGCGAGGTCCCAGACGCGGCGGCCGAGCTCTTCCCAGCCCGGCACGCCGTAGGGACGCGAGACGCCGGCGCCCAGCACCAGCGTCACCTGCCCGCAGCGGGCGGCCTCGATCAGCCGCCGGCGGGCGGCGGCGTGCGCGCCGGACGGGTGGTCCAGCAGCTCGGCGGTCATGCGGTCGGCTCCTTCGGCTCGCTTCCGGGGCGCACGGTCGGCGCCCCGCGTTTCATCTCGAAGTCTACTCCCGATCAATCCGTGCGCGTTTCCCGCCGAGCGGCGGTCGCTCGCGGGCGCGGGCGAGCGACGCCGTCATGGTCCGCGCCGCGACGCGCCCGGCGATTCCGGAGCCGCCTCCGGTGCGGGCGCGCCGGCGTCTTCGCGCGCCTGCAACATTGCGGCGCTAGCCTGTCGGCCGATGCCGCCACAAGCGAAGGAGGACGCCATGCTCGGCGAACCGTGGGACGACCCCCGCGACGAGCGCCCCGAGGAGGACCTCGACGACGACCCCGACGTGTTCGACGAGGAATCGGTGCTCGACGACGATCTCGAGGCGCTCAAGATGATCTCGCGCCGCGCTCCCGCCTTCCCGGGCGAGAGCTGACGGGGCGCTGCCGCGAGCGGGCTCGCGCCGCGCTCAGAAGCTGATCTGCGCCGTGCCGGAAACGACGTTGGCGTCGTAGTCGCGCAGCTGGATGTCGGTGCGGCGGCGGTCGTGCCGGTACGACAGCGAGAACTGCACGTTGTCGATCGGCGCGTAGCGCGCGCTCAGTCCGAGGTTGCGGTAGCGCTCGTCGATCGGCGAGAGGTCGCGGTCGCGCTCGTAGTACTCGGCGAAGAGCCCGAACGAGATCTTCGGCGTCATGTCCCAGCGCGGCTCCACCGACACGCCCTGCACCAGCGCGCCGTTGCCGAGGAGGTCCTCCGGGTACTCGAACTGGCGGCGCGCGACGAACGAGATGCTCGTCTTGCCGGTCGGCACCCAGTCCCACACCATGCGCCCGGTCACGCCGCCGAAGTTGTCGCCCGGAAACTCGCGGTTGGTGTAGCCGACGCGGCCGGCGAGCCGCGAGGCGCCGGTCACCTTCCAGTCCACGCGCAGGTCGAAGTCGGTCTGATCGTAGCTCGACGAGCTGACGCCGGGGACATCGGGACGGTCCGGGTAGGACCCGTCGGTGTAGCGGACGAAAAAGCCCACGGTGTTGAGCTGCGGCGAGATGCGCTCGATGCCGAGGTCGTAGATCGTGTCCTCGCGGTTCGAGAGGACGAACTCGCTGTTGTCGAGCGTGTAATACTCCAGCGCGCCGCGCACGCGCAGGCTCGCCCCCAGCTCGTACTGCGGCCGCAGGTAGTAGCGCTCCTGCGTACGGATGTTCTTGCGCGGGATCAACTGGTCGGCGAAGTTGGAAAGGGACCGCTCGCGATCGTAGCCGAGCCTGCCGCTCCACAGGTTGCCCGCCTGCCAGGCCCAGTACGTGTCGATGTCCGGCGCGCTGAAATCGAGTTGGTTGAAGTGGTTGTAGTCGTTCCGGTAGTAGGCGAGGTTGGCGTAGACGCGCTGGCGGCTGATCGATTTGTCGAGAACGATGCCGGCGCCGTAGCGCAGGATCTGGTCGCCGCGACGCACCGTGCCGTCCGCCGCCGGCGCGCTGAAGCCGTCCGGCAGGCGCAGCAGGTTGTCGTCGTAGGTATAGCCGAGGAACGCGTACGGCGTCAGCTCGTCGCCGGGCTTCGCCGCCGCCGGGGTCGCCGCCAGCGCCAGCGAGAAAAGCAGCGGCGCGCACGGACCGCGGGATGCGGGCCGCGCCGGCATAGCTCGCGAAATGTGAATTCCTGGCTCCAGCTTGCGTCGGATCGGAAGGCTCCGGTGAGCGGCCGCTCACCGCGGGCGCCCGTTGAAGCTTGCCGTCAATAGTGTATTGCAAGCCGCTGAAATTACAAGGTGTTAAGAATTCCACCGGATCCCGAGCCGGGCCTGCGCAACGAAAACCCGCGCGAGGCCTGGCGGCCCGATCGCCGATGGTAGCCCGTCGATGTGACCGAAACGCGAGTTCGGGGACGCGCTCGCCAACAAAATTAACAATCCGCGAGCTTTGCGCATCGCCTGCGCGCGCGAGCGCCGCCGGACGGGCCGAATGGTCCGACGGACGACGGGCCGTCACCTTCCGCCCCTATAATGATCCGGGTACTGTTCTTGCACGCACCGGCGCTGTCCGCAGTGAAAAGGCCCGCGCCCGAACTCAACCCCCCCCCCCGCGATCGCACACGTGGCGTTCAATTTCTCATTGGCACCGGCCGCCCAGCCGCGCCTGTTTCGCGGGCAGCTCTCGCTGTTCTCTCTGTTCGGGCTGCTGCTGGATCCGTTGATCGCGATCGGCGCGCTGGTGGCGATCACGCTGCTCGCGGGCGAGAGCTTCACCGCGCCGTACCTGGTGCTCTCGCTGATCGTCTTTTCGCTCACCTTCCCCGGCAACCTGGATCTCGCCTCGCCCGCCATCGACGTGGTGCGCGACATCCTGCTCGGCTGGCTGATCCTGGTGACGATCCTGATCTTCTTCGGCTACGCCACCGGCTACCTGACCGCGTTCCCGGAGAAGGTGATCGTGACCTGGTTCTCGGTCACGCCCGCGGTGCTGATCGCGGCGCACCAGGCCGCGCGCGCGGCGCTGCCGAAGATCATGGCGGCGGAGGTTAACCAGCGCACCGCCGTCATCGTCGGCGCCAACGAAACCGGTCTCAAGCTCGCCAAGACGCTCTCGCAGACGCCGCACCTCGCCACGCGCCTGATCGGCTTCTTCGACGACCGCAGCCTGCAGCGTCTCGGCGCCCTCGACCATCCGGTGCTCGGGCGCATGGGGGACCTCGCTGCGTACGCCAAGACGCACCGCGTCGACCTGATCTACGTCGCCATGCCGATGGCCTCGCAGCCCCGCGTGCTGAACCTGCTCGACAGCCTGCGCGACACCACCGCCTCGATCTATTTCGTGCCGGACATTTTCATGGCCGACCTGATCCAGGCGCGCGTCGGCGACGTCGGCGGCCTGCCGGTGGTGGCGGTTTGCGAGACGCCCTTCCATGGAGTGAGCGGCCTGGTCAAGCGCGTCGAGGACGTGGTCCTCTCCGCGCTGATCCTGCTGCTGATCTCGCCGATCATGCTGGCGGTCGCGATCGGCGTGAAGATGTCCTCGCCCGGCCCGGTGCTGTTCAAGCAGCGCCGCTACGGCCTCGACGGGCAGGAGATCGTCGTCTACAAGTTCCGCAGCATGACCGTGTGCGAGGACGGCGAGCACGTGCCGCAGGCGCGTCGCGGCGACCAGCGCATCACGCCGTTCGGCGCCTTCCTGCGCCGCAGCTCGTTGGACGAGCTGCCGCAGTTCATCAACGTGATCCAGGGCCGCATGAGCATCGTCGGCCCGCGGCCCCACGCCGTGTCCCACAACGAGACCTACCGCAAGCTCATCAAGGGCTACATGGTCCGCCACAAGGTCAAGCCCGGCATCACTGGCTGGGCGCAGGTGAACGGCCTGCGCGGCGAGACCGACACGCTCGAGAAGATGAAGGCGCGCATCGAGTACGACCTCGACTACCTGCGCAACTGGTCGCTGCGGCTCGACCTGATGATCATCCTGCGTACCGCGCTGCTGGTGATCCGCGACCGCAACGCCTACTGACCCCCGCCGCCCGGAGGCCCGCGCATGACCCACCTGTATCCCGTCGTCCTCTCCGGCGGCGCCGGCACGCGCCTGTGGCCGATGTCGCGCGAGGCGCTGCCC
>CAZGTK010000084.1:0-8656 GCA_964528415.1 uncultured Burkholderiales bacterium
CGCGGCGCGCATGCCGATGATGCTCAAGGGCCCGACCGGCTGCGGCAAGACCCGATTCGTCGAGTACATGGCGTGGAGGCTCGAGCGGCCGCTGGTGACGGTGGCCTGCAACGAGGACATGACGGCCTCGGACCTGGTGGGCCGCTACCTGCTCGACGCGGCCGGCACCCGCTGGCAGGACGGGCCGCTCACCATGGCGGCGCGCTACGGCGCCATTTGTTACCTCGACGAGGTGGTCGAGGCGCGCCAGGACACCACCGTCGTCATCCACCCGCTCACCGACGCGCGGCGCGCGCTGCCGCTCGACAAGAAGGGCGAGCTGATCCACGCCCACGCCGACTTCCAGCTCGTGATCTCGTACAACCCGGGCTACCAGAGCCTGATGAAAGACCTCAAGCAGTCGACCAAGCAGCGCTTCGGCGCGCTCGACTTCACCTACCCCGACGCCGACACGGAAACCGAGATCGTCGCCCACGAGGGCAAGGTGGACGCCGCCGTCGCGGCGAAGCTGGTCTCCATCGCCGAGCGCGCGCGCAACCTCAAGGGCCACGGCCTCGACGAAGGCATCTCGACGCGGATGCTGGTGCACGCGGCTTCGCTGATCGCCGGCGGCGTCGCCCCGGTGGCGGCGTGCCGCGTGGCGCTGGTGCGTCCCATCACCGACGACCCCGACATGCGCGACGCGCTCGACGCCGCCGTGACGACGTTTTTCTGAGGACTTGCCCGGGGTGAATCGCGAGCGCCGAGCGCCCCGGTCTGAAGCAGGCCGTTCCGCTTTCCCCGGAGCGTCCGGAATGCGCCGCCGGCCCATCACCCATCGCCCATAACCGATGACGCTGCACCTCGACGACTACGCGGAGCTGCTGGAGAGCCTGGGCGAGCACCCTGCCGAGGTGCTGCGCGCGTCGTGGCAGGACGCCGCGCGGGTGTTCAGTCCCGCCGGCCTGCAGGAATACCTGCAGAGCGCGCTGGCGCTGAAGGGGCTGGGGCGGGGCACCGACCTGGTCGTTTCGTTCATCCAGGAGGCGCCCGAAGTCGCGCGGGAGATCGGCGAGCAGGCCGTGGCCGAGCTGTCGAAGTCCTGTCTCGCGATGGCGTCGAAGACCAGCGGCGCGGTGATCGCGATGGTCTGTGCGACGGCGCCGATCGCCGCACGCCGCCTCGGCGACGCCGAGCTCTTCCGCGGCTACCTCCGGCTGCTGGAGAACCTGCTGGCGCAGGCGCCGCGCGGCCTGCGGCCGATGCTGGACCACCTCGAGCAGCTGCTCTCGCAGCTCACGCTGGGGGGTTTGCGGCGCTGGGCGATGTGGGGCGCGCAGGCGCACCGCACGGACTTCGACGCGCAGATGCGCTACTTCGCGCTCGCCAGCGCGGATTCCCTCGCGGTCCTGCAGGACGAGCGGCGCGGCACGCTGTTCGTCGACGTGCAGCGCCGCATCGGCGCCTACCTGCGCGCGCTGTGGGGGCGCGACTTCTTCCTGCGTCCCACCAGCGGCGATTACGAGGCGCGCGAGGGCTACCGGCCCTACATCGAGGATTTCGTCATCCACCTGCCGGACGCCTACGACGAGACCAACGGTGTGGCGGGGCTCGCCGTGTATCGGGCGGCGGCGACCCACGCCGCGGCGCACCTCGCTTACACGCGCGAGCCGCTCTCGCCCGAGGCGCTCACGCCGCTGCAGAGTGCCGTCATCGAAGTGATCGAGGATGCGCGCGTGGAACGCCTCGCGCTCGATCACTTTCCCGGCCTCAAGGCCCTGTGGCTGCTGCACCATACCGCCATGCCCGGCGACGGCGGAACGGTGCGCGAATGGCTCGAGCGGCTGGCGCGCGCGCTCCTCGACGACGGCTACGACGATCCGCATCCCTGGATCGCGGAGGCCCGCACCGCGTTCGCCGCCGAGGCCGGCCGCATGGAAAGCAACCGACTGTCGTGGGATCTGGGCGTCGCGCTGGCGAACCGCATCCCCGCCACTGCGCCGCTCAATCCCCGCACCGACCGGCCCGCCATCGCCTACCGCGACGACAACCGCTTCGTCTGGGAGTTTTCCGGCGTCACCTTCGAGCAGGCCTCGGCGGCCGCCTGGCGCGAGCGCCAGGTGCGCCGGCGCGTGTCGTTGATGGAGTTCGTCAACGAGGTGGACGTCGAGACCGCCGGCGACGACGCGCAGGAGGTGTGGATCCTCTCGAGCGAGCTTTTCCCCTATGAGGATCACGGCGTCAGCTACAACGCGATGGAAGGAAAGCCCGCCGTCGCCGAGCCGCGCCACTACCCGGAGTGGGACTACGCGATCCAGCTCGAGCGGCCCGGCTGGTGCACGCTGCTGGAGCAGCAGGCGGCCGCCGGCGACCCGCAGGCGGTGACCGACATTCTCGGGCGCCATCGCCTGCTGCTGTCACGGCTGCGCCGGCTGGTGGAGGCGATGCAGCCGCAGGGCGTGCAGCGCCTGCGCAAGCAGGAGGACGGCGACGACATCGACCTCAACGCCGCGGTGCAGGCGTTCACGGACCTGCGCGCGGGCAGCCACCCGGACACGCGCGTCGGCATGCGCCACGTGCGCAAGGTGCGCGACCTCGCGGTTCTGCTGCTGCTGGACCTGTCGGAATCGGCCAACGACCCGCTGCGCGGGTCGGAAGCGACCGTGCTCTCGCTCACGCGCGAGGCGGCGGTGCTGCTCGCGGAGGCGATCGGCGGCGTCGGCGACCCGTTCGCGATCCACGGCTTCTCCTCCGACGGCCGCCACGACGTGCGCTACCAGCGCTTCAAGGACTTCGGCGCGCCGTACGACGCCGCGGCGAAGGCGCGCCTCGCGGGCATGTCCGCGGAGCTCTCGACGCGCATGGGCGCCGCGATGCGCCACGCGGGCGGCCTGCTGCGGCGCCAGCCGCAGAGCCGCAAGCTGCTGATCGTCGTCAGCGACGGCGAGCCGGCCGACATCGACGAGCGCGACCCGCAGTACCTGCGGCAGGACGCGAAGAAGGCGGTGGACGACCTCGCCCGCGCCGGCGTCACGACGTTCTGCCTGAGCCTCGATCCCGACGCCGACCCGTACGTGTCGCGCATTTTCGGCGCGCGCAACTACCGGGTGCTCGACCGCGTCGAGCGGCTGCCGGAGCAGCTGCCGCTGCTCTACCTCGGGATGACGCGCTGATGCCGACGCCGCCCGCGCCCGCTCGCCTGCAGGCGGTCATCTTCGACGTCGACGGCACGCTCGCCGACACCGAGCGGGACGGCCATCGGCCCGCGTTCAACGCGGCCTTCGCCGCCGCCGGGCTCCCCTGGCACTGGGACCCCGCCCTCTACGGCGAGCTTCTCGCGGTGACCGGCGGCAAGGAGCGGATAGCGCACCATGCGGCGCGCAGCGATCCGGAAACGTTGCGCCGCGCCGACTTCCCGGAGCTCGTCGCCGAGCTGCACCGGGCCAAGACCCGCGCGTACACGGAGCTGGCGGCGTCGGGAGCCATCGCGCTGCGCCCGGGGGTCCGGCGGCTGCTGGAGGAACTGCGGGGCGACGGCGTGCGGCTCGCGATCGCCACCACGACGACGCCCGCGAACGTGGCGGCCCTGCTGGCGGCGGCGCTCGGGCCCGGTTGGTCCGACTGGTTCGACGTGATCGGCGCGGGCGACGTGGTGCCGGCCAAGAAGCCGGCGCCGGACATCTATGTCTGGGTGCTGGAGCGGCTCGGTCTCGATGCCGCCGGCTGCCTGGCGGTGGAGGATTCGGAGAACGGCCTGCGCGCGGCGCTCGCCGCCGGAGTGCCCGCGATCGTGACCGTCAACGCCTATACCGAAGACCAGGATTTCGGCGGGGCGGTGGCGGTGTTGAGCGACCTGGGCGAGGAGAAGCGGCCGCTGCGGGTGATTCGTGGCGAGCAAGACGGCCGTGCCGTGGCGGACGTGGCGGCGCTGCGCGCCTGGCACGCCGCCGCGCGCCGCGACGCCGCTGCCCGTGCGCCATCGGGGGGGTGACGGTACCATGCGCCCGAATCTGAGCGACGTCCCGGTGTATGCGCGCCGCGCCGACGAGGTCAGCGCGCGGCATTACAACCTCTGGCGGCTCGCGCGCCTGCGCCTCGGCCTGCCGCTGCGGCTGCCGCTGCCGGGGCTGAAGGGGCTCGAGCTCGAAATCGGCGAAGATGCCTGGGTCTGCGTCGATCCGGCGCTGGGCGACCTGCCGGTGCTGGCGTGGGCGGCGTTCGACACGGCCTCGCGCGATGCGCTCGACCGGCCGGTGGCGTGCGAGCTGCGCTACTACCACGTGGCGGCGTCGATGGTGCGCGCCCGCGTGCTGGAGATCATGGAACACGCGCTGGCGGCGCGGCTGGACGCGGGCCGTACCGACGCGACCTGAATTCGACCAACGGAGAAGCGAGATGCTGAACGAGAAGACCACGCTCACGCAATTCATGATCGAGGAGCAGCGCCAGCTCGGCGCGTCCGGCGATTTCACCGGCCTGCTCTACGACGTCGTCACCGCGTGCAAGGTGATCGCGAACGCCGTCAACAAGGGCGCGCTGATCGGCGTGCTGGGCGAGGCCGGCGCGCAGAACGTCCAGGGCGAGACGCAGAAGAAGCTCGACGTCATCGCCAACGACGTCATGCTGCGCTCCAACGAATGGGCCGGCCACCTGGCGGCGATGGCCTCCGAGGAGCTGGACGACATCTCGCCGATTCCGGCGCGCTATCCGCGCGGCAAGTACCTGCTGCTGTTCGACCCGCTCGACGGCTCCAGCAACATCGACGTCAACGTCTCCGTCGGCACCATCTTCTCGATCCTGCGGCTGCCGCCGGGCGTCACCGAGGCGAAGCTGGAGCACTTCCTGCAGCCGGGCGCGAGGCAGGTCTGCGCCGGCTACGCGCTGTACGGGCCGTCGACGATGATGGTGCTTACCAGCGGCCACGGCGTGAACGGCTTCACGCTCGACCGCGAGGTGGGCGAGTTCATCCTGACCCATCCGGGCCTCAGCATTCCCGCGGACACGCGCGAGTTCGCGATCAACGCGTCCAACGAGCGCTTCTGGGAGCCGCCGGTCAAGCGCTACGTCGATGAGTGCCTGGCCGGCACCACCGGCCCGCGCGGCGCCAATTTCAACATGCGCTGGATCGCCTCGATGGTCGCCGACGTCCACCGCATCCTGATGCGCGGCGGCGTGTTCATGTATCCGCGCGACACCAAGGACCCGTCCAAGCCCGGCCGCCTGCGGCTGATGTACGAGGCGAACCCGATGGCGTTCATCGTCGAGCAGGCCGGCGGCATGGCCTCCACCGGCTACGGCCGCATCCTCGACATCGCGCCGGCCGAGCTGCACCAGCGGGTGCCGGTGATCCTGGGCTCCCGGAACGAGGTCGCGCGCATCGCCGAGTATCACCGCGAGGCCATCGCGGCCTGAGATCTGCCGCGGCGCGAGCGCCGCGGCGCGGGTTCCGAGCCGGCGGCCGGCCCGGCCGCCGGCGGGGGCGCGAACTCCCGCTCGAGACTCTCGGCGATGCGCTTGCCCTCGTCGCGAACGAACTCGCGGAATGCCCGTGCCACGACCGAAAGCTCCTTGCCGACCGGATGGGCGAGGTACCACTGCCGGCGAATGGGGAAGCCCTGAACGTCGAGCACGGCGATGCGACCGGCCGTTCCCTCCAGCACCAGCGCGTGCAACGACAGGATCGAGATCCCCAGCCCGGCGCCGATCGCCTGCTTGACCGCTTCGTTGCTGCCCAGCTCCATGCGCACGGGCACCCGCAGGCCGCGGCTCGCGAACAGTCGCTCCACGGCGTCGCGGGTTCCCGAACCGGGCTCGCGCATGATGAACGGCTCGTCGGCGAGGCGCGCCAGCGGGATGTCTCGCCCGCCCGCCAGCGGATGCTCGCGGCTCGCCATCACCACCAGCGGATTGGGAACGAAGGGGTCGCATTCCACGTTGGCGCCGTCGGGGGGCTGCCCGAGAATGTAGAGATCGTCGAGGTTGTCGGCCATGCGCTCGAGCAGCCGCTCCCGATTGGTGACGACGAGGGCGACCTCGATGCCGGGATGCGCGCGGGAGAACTGGCCCAGCAGGTGCGGCGCGACGAACTTCGCCGTGGTGACGACGGCGAGGCGGAGCCTGCCGTGCTTCAGGCCCCGAAGGTCGGCGACCCTCATCTCGAAACGGCTCAGCGCGTCGAACACCTCGCGGCTCGCCTGGTAGAGCTCCCTGCCGGTCTGGGTCGCGTAGATGCGCACGCCGACCTGCTCGAACAGCGGCTCTCCCACCGTGTCCGCCAGCTTGCGCAGCTGCATCGAGACCGTGGGCTGGGCGAGGAACAGCTCCTCGGCGGCCCGGGTAAAGCTGCCCAGCCTGGCGACCGCTTCGAGAATCTGCAGCTGGCGCAGGGTTACGAGACGCGCCAGGCGGCCGGCGCTCTGCGGTTTCGGGGTGGCTGCCATCGGTCGCTCCTTTCAGGGTTCCAGCGCCGCGATGTCGGAAGCGAAAACCTTCAGATGGTGCCCTCGCCTGACCATCGCCTCCAGGTCGTCCAGCAGCGCGGGAAGTCCCGCTTCACTCAGGATCACGTACATCAGGATATTGGTGTCGATGTCGAGGCGGCCGCTCTGCACGCCGGACGTCCCGGCGCCGCTCGCCTGTACGATCGTGTAGCCGGTGACGCCGTGGCGCCGAGCCAGGGCGGCGAGCGTGTTCTCCAGCGCGCTGCTGGCGATCACGGTAAGCAACTTCTCCGGTTTCAGCCTTCGCATCGAATGCCACTCCTGCGCGCGCGGCTCACCCGCCGGCCAGCCACTCGGCAAACTGCCGGTAGATCGGAATGCCGACGATCACGTTGAACGGGAACGTGATCCCCAGCGACATCGTGAGGTAGAAAGAGGGGTTCGCCTCCGGCACGGCGATGCGCATCGCGGGCGGCACCGCGATGTAGGACGCGCTGGCCGCCAGCACCGCCACCAGCAGCGTGCCGCCGACACCGAAGCCGAGGATGCCGTGGCCGACCGCCGCGCCGATCGCGCCCCCGACGAGCGGCATCAACACGGCGAAGAGGGACAGCGCCGCGCCGACGCGCTTGAAATCCTCGATGCGACGAGCGGCCTCCATGCCCATCTCGAGAAGGAAAAGACAAAGCGCTCCCATGAAGATGTCGTCGATGAAGGGCTTCAGGCGCGCCACCGAGTCGCCGGAAGCGATCGCCCCGATCAGCATCGAGCCGATCAGCAGCAGCACGCTGCCGTTGGTGGCGGCCTCGCGCAGTATCGCGCCGACGTGGTTGCGGCCGTCCTCGCCGGCGCCGGCCTTGCGCCGGGCCCTGGCCGCCAGTAGCAGCCCGATGATGATGGCGGGCGATTCCATCACGGCGAGCATGATGACGGGGTAAGTCTCGTAGGCGATGCCCGCGCTCTGCAGATAGGCCACCGCGGTGAGAAAGGTGCCGGCGCTGACCGAGCCGTAGTGCGCCGCGATGGCGGCGGCATCGAGGTGGCCGACCCGCCGGGTGAGGACAAGCGCCGCGTACCCGGCCACCGGCAGGCCCAGCCCCAGCACGACGGCCCATAAGACGGCCTCGAGCGCCCGGGCCAGGTCCGCTTTCGCCAGCTCGACGCCGCCGTGCAGGCCGATGGCCACCAGCAGGTAGATCGACAGGACCTTCGCCAGGTCGGCGGGAAAGCGCAGGTCGGACCGAATCACGCGCGCGAAGAAACCGAGCGCGAAGAACAGCACGGCCGGAATCAGCAGATTCGACAGTCCCGTCATCGGATCTCCTCCAGGCGGGGCGCGGCGCCGCATTCGCGTGTGCGGCTTTCGCCGGCTCGAGCGGGCGACGAGCCGTCAGCAAGGCGCATTCCGCGACCCGGGCAGCCAGCGGCGAGACGCTGGCTGCGGGCGCAGGCCCGATGGCTCAACGTTAGTGGAGGCGCGGGAACGTGGAGAAATCAATATTTCCTATCGAATCTATCTAGGGACGCCTATGGGTCGCGCCTGCCCGGCGCCGCGCGCGGGCGTCGGCCTGGCGATCTATGGCCCGCATCGGAACTATCGATTGGTTATCGGATGGCGGCTTCGCTATCGTCCATCGCAACACTGGGATTCATTGCCGCGGCGTGCGGCGAATCCCGCAGGAGCGACCCAACGCGAAGGAGGATCAGCCATGGCCGAAGGCGGTGCCGGCACCATCGTCAACGAACAGGAGCGTTACAAGGCGGGCGTCATTCCCTACGCGCGCATGGGTTACTGGGAGCCCGATTACGTACCCAAGGAAACCGACGTGCTGGCGCTCTTCCGCATTACCCCGCAGAAGGGCGTCGACGCCGTCGAGGCGGCCGCCGCGGTCGCCGGCGAGTCATCCACGGCGACGTGGACCGTGGTCTGGACGGACCGCCTCACCGCCGCGTCGCTCTACCGCGCCAAGGCCTACCGCGTCGATCCGGTGCCGAACCGGCCGGGCGAGTATTTCGCCTACATCGCCTACGACCTCGACCTGTTCGAAGAAGGCTCCATCGCCAACCTCACCGCCTCGATCATCGGCAACGTGTTCGGCTTCAAGGCGGTCAAGGCGCTGCGCCTGGAGGACATGCGCATTCCGGTGGCCTACCTGAAGACCTTCCAGGGGCCGCCCACCGGCATCGTCGTGGAGCGCGAGCGGCTGGACAAGTTCGGGCGGCCGCTGCTCGGCGCC
>CAZGTK010000085.1:0-8632 GCA_964528415.1 uncultured Burkholderiales bacterium
CGGCGCCGTAGTAGCTGACGGTGACAAGCGCGCCGCCCGCCGGCATCAGATCCTCGGCCAGGCGCGCCGCGCGCACGAACGAATGGCAGGTCACCAGCATCGCCTCGGCGAAGCCCTCGGCTGCGCAGTCTGCGAGCCGGCCCCGCAGGTCGTGCGCCCGCGCGCCAGCGAGGGAGTGAAACAAAAAGTCGAGCCCTCCCCAGCGGGCATTGATCGCGGCGAACACCGCCTCCAGTTCGCCCGGGCGCAGGACGTCGCACGGCAGGATGAGCGGTGCGCCGATGCTCCCGGCGAGCGGCGCGACGAACTCCTTCGAGCGCTCGCTGTGATAAGTGATGGCGAGCTCGGCGCCGGCCGTGTGGAACGCCTGTGCGGCCGCCCACGCCAAGCTGCGCTCGTTCGACACGCCGATTACGAGGCCCCGCTTGCCGTGAAGATCGATCTCGCCCACGTCGCCACCGTGCTCAGCCGAAGATGCGCCGAAACAGCGCTTCCTGCGCCGCGTCCCGCGCAACGCGGAAGCGCTCCAGTGCGGCACTGAACTGACGGCTCGCGTCCCGCTCGGCCGCGACGAACGGGTTGTCCGCGGCCGCCGGGTTACGCTGCCGGCGGGCGATCTGGGCCAGCGTCGCGATTCCCGCCATCCAGGGGTTGAAGCGCTCCGAGAAAAGGTAGCGGCTGGCGCGCATCGGGTGCGACCATTTAAGGATCTGCGCGTTCCACGGCGTCGCGAACGCCCGTACCCAGGGACTGACGAACGTGCGGTAGAGCCCGGTGTTCGCCTCCGAGAGCGCGCGCACGCGTTCGAACGGCTTGCGGGGGTAGTCGAAGCGGATGTCCTCGACGCGGCGCGGCTCGAAGCGCACCGCCGGCAGGCTGCCCGCCGGCGCGTCGTCGAGCTTCATTTCGTACAGGCCGGGCGCGAGCCGCTCGATTGCATCCACGCTGGCAAGGATGGCGCGGTGCTCGCGCGCGGCGACGCTCGCCGAAACGAAGATGCCGAGATGGCCGACGTGGGTGTTGAGCAGGTAGACGATGCGCTGTCCGGCGGCCTTGAGCGCGTCGGTGGACGGATAGACCACGGGGACCCAGTTGAGCGCCTGGTGCGGTGGCGTGATGTTGTCGCCGCTCGAGGCGAAGATCACGAGCGGGTTGCGAACGCGTGTGAGGTCCGCATAGCAGCCCTCGCAGATGCGGAACCGGCCTTCCTCGAGCTGGTTGCCGATGAACAGGTTCTCGACGATCGCGGTGATCTCTTCGCGCGACAGGAAATAGAAGCCGGTCCACCAGCGCTCGAACTCTAGAAAGCGCTCGCGCTCGCCTTCGGGGTCGGCGAATACGCGATCGTTCTTGTCCCAGAGCGTGTTTCCGGGATTGAGGTTTTCGAAGTTCTGCACCAGCCACGCCCCGTCGAACTTGCCGTCGCCGAGGTCGGCGAGGAGGTGAGCGAGCCATGCTCCGCCGGCGAGCCCCCCCGCCAGCCGCATCGGGTTCGCCTCCGGCGCGCCCGCCCAGTACGAGAGCGGCGAGCCGTTCAGCACCGCCGGCCCGGCGAGGCCCTCGCAGTCGGCCGAGAGCAGCGCGACCGCCCATCCCGCCTGGCAGTTGCCGTAGAGCACCGGCGGCTTGCCGGGATGCCGGCGTGCGATCTCCTCGACGAAACGGCGCAGCGCATGCAGCACGTCGGCGAGACTCTGGCCCGGTTGGGGCTCGGGGAAGAAGATCACGAAATAGACCGGATGCCCCTGGCGGAGCGCCATGCCCACCTCGGAGTCGCGCTTGAATCCGCCGATTCCCGGGCCATGGCCGGCACGCGGATCGAGGATCATGACCGGCCGCGCGTCTTCGCGGACGAACCGCTCGAGCCGGTCGGTCTCGCACGCGGTGATGCGCAAGAGGGCATAGTTGACCGGATGCGCGAACGTCCGGGCGTCGAGCACGGTCTCCGACTCGAAGTGCAGGAGCGGCGGCAGGCCGGCCGCTTCGTGTGCGAGCATGTTGTTGGCGCGCTCGCGCAGGATGTCGAGCAACAGAACGCTGCGCTGGGCGACGTCAGTCCAGTACTCTCCGAGCAGATCGACCGGCGAGCGGAGTGCCGCGGGGGCGCGCTCCGGAGGGGAATCGGCCGTTTTCGCCGGCCGGCGAAGGCGATCGGGTTTTCGCATGGGGTGCAGTCTCCTGGTTCAAAGTACCGCTGCGGGGCTATGAATTGCTTCGATCACCGGGGTCCGTGGAGGTGTGCGTGGACCGCGCGGGGGTTTTCGCGCTGCCGATCCCGCTGTTCTCGTTACGGCAGCGAAACGCTGCGCTCGGCCGAGACGATCCGGGTGTCCGACGAGAAAGTTCACTGCGCTGCCGCCATGGTTTCGATTCGCTCCTTGAAATAGCGCAGTTCCCGGAACGTATGGTCGTGGACGGCTCGTTGCCCATCGAGGAACTTCAGGAAAAACCAGTAGCAGAACTTGCCCCACAGCGAATCCGGAAAGTCGATGTAGACGTTATGCGCCAACTGGACACCTTCCTTCGCTTCGACCAGTTTCAGGACGCCGCCCTCGGGAAGCCGGACGGTGAGCAAGCCTGCGAGGAGCCGGTAGGCCGCGATCCCCGACCAGAACGCCAGGCGAGGACGATCGAAGTGATGAATGCGCCCGCGCAGGACTGCCCGGATGCCGGCAACGCTCTCCCGTTGGACGAACGTGATGCCCTGGTCCGGCAGGTTGTCCGGGCTGTCGAAGCGCAAGCCGAAGTGTTCGGTTGGATTCGACGCCGTCCAGTGCTCAGGGTTACAGGCGTAATCCCAAACGACTTCGGCTTCCGCCTGGATGGTGATATGGGTATCAACCGTAACGAACATCGTCATCACTCCCGTGTGCGAGTGCGGAGCCCAGTAGCTCGCTGGCCGGTGATCGCGCTCAAGGCGTTGCGAAGCAAGCGGAATCCACGTCCATCGGTCATATCTGGGCCCGCGTCCGACGATGACGATCTACGCCGCCCGATGCCCGCTTCTCCACCTTGGCCAGAACGCCGGCGTCGCCGCCATGTACCGGGCGTACTCGTCGCCGAAGTGCGCCAGCGCCTCGCGCTCCTCGCTGCGGGCGAGGCGCGCGTACATCCACGCCAGCACCGGGAACATGGCCAGCGTCAGGATCGTCGGCCACTGCAGCAGGAAGCCGAGCATGATGAGGACGAAGGCCGCGTACTGCGGATGACGGACGCGGGCATAGGGCCCGGTGGTGGCAAGCCGCCCTTCGCGCTGCGCCGCGTAGAGCACGCGCCAGGCCGACGCGAGCAGCCAGAATCCGCCGACGATGAACGCGGTGCTCGCCAGGTGGAACGGGCCGAAGTGGGGATTGGCGCGCCAGCCGAAGAGGTCCTCCAGCAAATGCCCGGCGTCGTGGGAGAACAGGTCGAGTCCGGGCAGACGCTCCTGCAGCCAGCCCGAGAGCAGGTAGATCGTGAGCGGAAATCCATACATCTCGGTGAACAGGGCGACGAGAAATGCGGAGAACGTGCCGAACGTGCGCCAGTCGCGGGCGGATTTCGGCTTGAAGAAGCTGAAGGCGAAGACGATGAACACCAGCGAGTTGATCACCACCAGCGACCAGAGTCCGTAGGCGGGGGCGCCGTTCATTTGTCCTCCCCCGGCGGACGGGCTCCGTGGGCCTGCCCGTGGCCGGCTTGCCCACCGTGGCCGCCGTGCATGAAGAAATGCAGCAGCGGGCAGGCCAGCAGCAGGAGGAAGGGAAGCGCACCCAGCAGGTGCGCCCGGTGCTCCAGGAACAGGAGCACGCCGGCGATCGCGATGAATGCGCACAGCACCCAGTGGAACCGCCACTTGGGGACGGCAGGAACGGTATCTTTCGGCGTCGACATGACAGGGTCTCCGTCTCAGTGATGATGGGTGTACCAGAACAGCGCTTCGCGCACTCTCGGATCGCCGGGAATCCTGAAATGCACGAGGAGCCGGTATCGGCTGCGCCCGGGCATGCCGGCAACGGCCGAGTAGACGCCGGGTTCCCCGTCAATGGCTGGAACCAACGCATAATCGGTCCCGGCGTAACCCTCCTTGGCGACATTGACGGTCACCTGCGCGCCGGCCACGGCCTCGTTCCTTTCGCGGTGGGTCAACGTGACTTTGAGCCGGTGGCGATCCGGTCCGGGTTGCGCGGTCCCGGCCTTGGCGTCTTCTGGTCGGCCATCGAGGCTTTTGACCGCCAGCGCGATTTCCGTCGCGTCCAGTACCTGGCGCTGGGTCAGCTCCTGGGGGGAAGCGAGAAACGCAGCGAACAGGCCGCCGGCGAGTGCCGCAACGATCAATATCCGAGAACCCTTGCCACGCCGGGGAAGGGGAGTGCCGGGCCGCGCGGGTTTCGTGGCGTCCGTCATGGATGGCGATGCTCGAACCGGACCTCGACGGGCGCGTCCGCGCCGGGCCGAAGAATTTGGAGGGTGACGAGATAGGGATCGTGCCCCGGCATCGCGAAGTACTGCCCGAACGTGGCGGCTCCGGCCACCGGCATCGGCTCCAGCGTTTTGTACTGCTCGAAGCCGCCCAGCTGGCGCACGCGGGCGGTCACGTCCGCCTCGGTGATGCGCTGACCCGTCGCCGAGTCGTACAACGCGACGACCAGATGCCACGCGGATGGATCGGCCGGCTTGCCGCTGTGATCCCGTTCGTGCCCGCGCACCAGCGCAGCCGGAACGATGCCGTAATACACCTCGATGCCTGGCGCGGTCAGGTGCCCGGAGGCGTGGCCCGCCGTGGCCGGGCCGCTGACCAGCAGTGCTGCAAGGGCCCAGACGAGCCAGACGTACTGGTGGCTGCCGCTCATGGCTCGGTAGTCCGATGCGTGCGTGAATCCGCCATGGCCGGGCGCCTAACGCCGGTTCCGGGCGGCAAAGAAGTTGTACAGCGGTGCCCAGATCAGCGCGAAGTACCAGCCGTAGCCGTAGCTCTGGATCAGCCCCAGGAAATAGCTCTTCCAGCTGATCCACTCGAACCCCGGCAGCAGCCGGCGCCAGGACTCGTACATCGCCATGCCGGGGAACGCCAGATCGAAGAGCACGCACAGGGTGAAGGTGATGGCCAGGAACAGGCTGGCCGTGTGGCCCAGGGCCACCAGATGAACGCCGTGTTTCATGTCGTGTCCTCCTTGGCCGTTTCCGGCTTGGCGTAGCGGGCCGGATCGGCGTCGAACTTGTCCAGGCAGTTCCTCGAGCAGAACCGGTAGCGCGTACCGGCGTGAACCTTGGCGTACCCGGAGTCCGCCTTGACTTTCATGCCGCAGACCGGGTCCGTATCGCCGCCTCCGCCGCCGTGATCGTGTCCGTGCCCGCCAGCGCCATGGGCCATGTGGGCGCCGCAACCCCAACGCATCATCACGAAGAAGAGCGCAGCGAACAGCAGCAGTGATAGCAGTCCTTCCATTTAGATTCCTCCTATCCGTCCGTTGCGGCAGATTCGCCCCGCCGATCATCACCGTCGGCCATGGCGGACGGGGTCGCTCGCCGCGCCTGCGCTGCCGGGTCGGGTTCGCCGCTGCCTGACTCCGTGCTTGTGGCCGCAGCGCGATTGCGGCCCGACCCGGGAAGCGAGCAGAACCCCTGGGGCGGCACGTCGAGTGCGCTGTTGAACTTGCTGGAGAGATTCTGAAACGCGACGAGGCCGGTCAGCTCGACGATGGCGTCGTCGTCGAAGTGCCGCCGCAGGCGCTCCATCAGGGCGTCGCCGACCCGTTCTCCACTGTCGGTCATCGCCTCGGCATACTCGAGCGCCGCCCGTTCCCGTTCGTCGAAGACCTCGGCGTCTCGCCAGTTCGCCAGCGCCGCCACCTTGACCTCGGGCACCCCTCGCCGCACGAGCGTCGCCGAGTTGAGGTCGACGCAGAAGGCGCAGTGGTTGACCTGCGATACGCGGACGATGACGAGTGAGCGCAATATGGGCTCGATCGGCGAGGACTTGCGGTCGACCATGCCGTAAAGGAGGGCAACCCCCAGAAACAGGCGGGGGCTGCGCGCCCACAGCAGCGCCGAATCCAGCACCGCGCCGTACTTGCGGCGCTGGTTGCGGAAGAATGGCTGCAGGTACCAGGGATACTCATCCGGGCGTCTTGCCGGCACTCGCATGGCTTACCTCACACTTCAGCGGCTCGAGGGCGGCGGGCGCGCATCAACCGCTCAGATCCCGTTTCTTGGTCTCGAACTCCTGCCGGTCGATTTCCCCGCTGGCATAACGTTTCTTCAGGACATCCAGCGCCGTCTCCTTCGACGGTTCCAGCGACTGTCGCGAAGAGCCGGCGACGAGCCACCGCACCAGGACGGCGATGCCGAGAACCACCAGCACCCAGAACAGCACCATGATCAGCCAGCCGAATCCCATGCCGAATCCTCCGCCCGTGCCCCAGTCGTGCATGCCCCACATAATCTTTTCTCCTCAGTGGCAAGATTCCACGCGGATTCGAGTCGGCGAGTCCGCCGGACGAACGCGCAGGCGCAGGCCTTCAATGCCCACTACCTGCACCGCGTCGCCAACGCGGACCTCGCCTTCGGCCAGGTCCGCCGTCCACAGCTCGCTGTTGACCCAAATCGTTGCCTGGCGGCCGCTCACTTGCCGTACCTGGCCGGTCGCGTGGATGAGCGCATCGCGCCCGGTCCCGACGGGCAGCCGCCAGGCTTTCAGCACCGGCACGTAAACCACGATCGTCAGCGCCAGCACTGCTCCGTAGAGACTGAGCGCGGCGTTGAGCGGCAGGAGCCAGAACAGCGGCAGCGCCAGCAGCGGCAGGCCGAGGATCAGGTGGCACATGGCGGGTCCCGCTTCAAAGAGCGACCCGGTTGAGTCGCAGGGCGTTCCCGACCACCGACACCGACGACAGGCTCATGGCGGCGGCCGCGAAGATCGGCGAGATCAGGATGCCGAACCAGGGATAGAGGATCCCCGCCGCGACCGGCACGCCGGCGGCGTTGTAGACGAGTGCGAAGAACAGGTTCTGCTTGATGTTGCGCATGGTCGCGCGCGCCAACCGGCGCGCCCGCACGATCCCGTTGAGATCGCCCTTGACCAGGGTGAACCCGGCGCTTTCGATGGCGACGTCGGCGCCGGTGCCCATGGCAATCCCGACGTCGGCCTGCGCCAGCGCCGGCGCGTCGTTGACACCGTCGCCCGCCATGGCGACTCGCTTGCCTTGCTCCTGCAGTTCTCGAATGATCGCCGCCTTGTCGGCCGGGAGCACCTCGGCGCGGATTTCGTCGATTCCGAGCCGCGCCGCGACGGCGCGCGCCGTGCGCTCGTTGTCGCCCGTGGCCATGACCACGCGGAACCCTTCGCGGTGAAGCGCCTGCAGGGCGGCGCCGGTGGTTTCCTTGATCGGGTCGGCGACACTCACCAGACCGACGATCTCGCCGTCGGCGACCACGGACATGACGGTCTCGCCCTGGTCGCGGCGCTCGTCCGCATTGCGCGCAACGGCGCCGCCGTCGATGCCAAGGTCGGCGAGCAGTCGCGCGTTCCCGAGGGCGACCGCCCTCGCGCCGACCCGACCCTGCACGCCCTTGCCGGTGATGGACTCGAAGTCGGCGGCGTTCTCGAGCTCGATCCCGCGCTCCTCGGCGCCGGCGACGATCGCCTCGGCGAGCGGGTGCTCGGAGCCGCGCTCCAGGCTCGCTGCCAGCCGCAGGACTTCCGCCTCGTCGTGGCCCGGCTGGGGCAGCACGGCGACGAGCTTGGGCTTGCCGACGGTCAGCGTGCCGGTCTTGTCGACGATCAGCGTGTCCACCTTGGCGAAACGCTCGAGCGCTTCGGCGTTCTTGATCAGGACGCCAGCCTGCGCGCCGCGCCCGGTGGCGGTCATGATGGACATCGGCGTTGCGAGGCCGAGCGCGCAGGGGCAGGCGATGATCAGCACCGCGACCGCGGAGACCAGCGCGTAGGAAAGCGCGGGCGCAGGCCCCCAGATCGACCAGGCGATGAAGGAAAGAACGGCGATCGCGATCACCGCGGGGACGAACTTTCCGGCGACGGCATCGGCAAGCTTCTGGATGGGGGCGCGGCTGCGCTGCGCATTCGCCACCATTTCGACGATCTGGCTCAGCATGGTGTCGGCGCCGACGCGGCGCGCCTCGATGACGAGCGACCCGGTCCCGTTGATCGTGGCGCCGATGACCTCCTCGCCGGCCACCTTCTCTACAGGCACCGGCTCGCCCGAGATCATCGATTCGTCGACGCTCGAGCGGCCGTCGACCACGACACCGTCGACCGGGACCTTGTCGCCGGGCCGCACCCGGAGGCGGTCGCCAACGTGCACCTCCTCCAGCGGAATCTCCTCCTCGCGCCCGTCGGAGCGGATGACGCGCGCGGTCTTGGCGGCAAGGTCCAGCAGCGCCCGGATGGCGGCCCCGGTTCGTTCGCGGGCCTGCAGCTCGAGCACCTGGCCCAGCAGCACCAGCACGACGATCACCGCACCGGCCTCGAAATACACGCCGACGTGGCCTGCCTCGTCGCGAAAGCCGACGGGGAAGACCTGCGGAGCGAGCACGACGACGACGCTGAAAACGAACGCGGCGCCCACGCCCATGGCGATGAGCGTGAACATGTTGAGGCTGCGGTTGCGCACCGAGGCGACCCCGCGAACGA
>CAZGTK010000086.1:0-8583 GCA_964528415.1 uncultured Burkholderiales bacterium
GCCGGAACACGTCCGGCCGCGCGTAGTGGCCGGCGACGTCGAAGTCGAACTTGGCGCGCGCGATCTCGTCGCGGTCGAGCTCGGCCGTGAGGATGCCCTCGGCCTCGCGCAGGGGACCGGCCAGCACCCGCCCGAGGGGATCGACGATGCAGCTGCCGCCGGAGGCGACGACGGCGTCGGGGTCGTCTCCCTGGACCAGGTTGAAGTCGGCCGGAAAGTCGCGCCGGCGCGTGAACTGGTTGGACGAGAGCACGAAGCAGCGCCCCTCCAGCGCCACGTGCTGCATGCTCGGCAGCCAGGTGGCGCGGCCGTCGGCGGTCGGCGCGCACCAGATCTGGATGCCCTTGGCGTACATCGCCATGCGCAGCAGCGGCATGTAGTTCTCCCAGCAGATCACCGCGCCCAGCCGCCCGAACGGCGTGTCGAACACCGGCAGCGTGGAGCCGTCGCCGAAGCCCCACACCAGCCGCTCGGCCGCGGTGGGCATGAGCTTGCGGTGCTTGCCGAGATACGCGCCGTCCGGGGCGAAGAACAGCACCGTGCAGTACAGCGTGCCCAGGTCGCGCTCGACGACGCCGATCACGAGATGGACGGCGTTCTCCTTCGCCACCCGCGCGAGGAAGTCGACCGCGGGCCCCGGCACGTCCACCGACGAATCGAAGTAGCGGCGGAACTCGTCGCGGCCCGCGGGCGTGCGCGACCCGATGCGGGCGCCGAAATCGGCGCCGTTGGGGTAGGCCGAGACGAACGCCTCGGGAAACAGCACGATTTTCGCGCCGCGGCGCGCGGCGTCCGCCGCCAGATCGCGCACCTTGCCGAGCGTGCGCTCGCGGTCGAACGCGATCGGCGCCGCCTGCACCACCGCGGCGGTGAAGGCGCTCACGCCGGACGGACGGCTGCGCGCGAGCCGCTCATTTCAGGTTGGGCAGGTTGAGCAGCGCCATCTCCAGGTTGGCGCTCATGAGCTTGGCCGCGTCGTTGCCGCGCAGCTGCAGGATCGCGTCGTTGACCTTGCGCTCGAGGTCGGCGCGGCTCGCGCCGCCCACGTCGGCGAACATGGCCGCCAGTTCCGTCATGCCCTGCTCCTCGGCCAGCGTGCGCACTTCCGTCAGCAGCCGCTCCACCGCCGGGCGGTCGAGGTTGGTCAACAGCTTGAGCGTGGTTTCTTCCTTCATCGCGCTTCTCCCGTCGTCGCGCCGCCCCGTGAACGCGCCCGCGTGGCGCGGCGCGCGGCGTTGCGCTAATCTTGGCCCCTTCGTCGACCCGGCCCCGCTCGGACCGGGCCGGCGACACCCCCGCCAACCCATTATATCCGCATGAAAGTTGCCAGCCGAAACGTCGCCCTGCTGACCGCGTCGCAGGCGCTGCTGTTCACCAACAACGTGATCCTGATCGCGATCAACGGGCTGGCCGGCTTCGCGCTGGCGCCGAGCCCGGCGCTGGCGACGCTGCCGGTCACCGGTTACGTGGTCGGCGCGGCGCTCTCGACCTACCCCATGTCCATGTACATGCGCCGGGCCGGGCGCCGCGCCGGCTTCACGGCGGGCGCCGTGGCGGGCATGGCCGGCGCCGCCCTGTGCGCGCTCGCGGTCTGGATCGGCGCGTTCTGGCTGCTGTGCCTGGGCACGCTGATCGCGGGCGTCTACAACGCCGCCGGCGCCTACTACCGCTTCGCCGCCGCCGACACCGCGAGCGCCGAGTACAAGAGCAGGGCCATTTCGCTGGTGATGGCGGGCGGCATCGTCGGCGGCGTCATCGGCCCGGAGACCAGCAAGCTCACGCGCGAGCTGCTGCCGGTGACCTACCTCGGCACCTACCTGTCGCTGATCGCGTTCGCGCTGGCGGCGATCGCCATCCTGCGCTGGGTCGACATTCCGCGCCTGTCGGAGCACGAGCGCGACGACAGCGGCCGGCCGCTGGCGGCGATCATGGCGCAGCCGGTGTTCGTCGTGGCGGTGATCTCGGCCATGGTGGGCTACGGCGTCATGAACCTGCTCATGACGGCCACGCCCATTGCCATGACCCATCACCATCACCACCATTACAACGACGCCGCGTTCGTCCTCGAGTGGCACGTGATCGGCATGTTCCTGCCCTCCTTCTTCACCGGCTCGCTGATCCGGCGCTTCGGCGTCCTGCAGGTCATGCTGGCGGGCGCGCTGCTGATGTTCCTGTGCATCGCCTTCGCGCTGTCGGGCACCGGGCTCGCGAACTTCTGGGTCGCGCTGGTGCTGCTCGGCGTCGGCTGGAACTTCCTCTTCATCGGCGGCACGACGCTGCTGACCGAAGCCTACACGCCGCCGGAAAAAGCCAAGACGCAGGGCATCAACGACCTGCTGGTGTTCCTGACGATGGCGACCTCGTCGTTCTCCTCCGGCGCGCTGGTGACCAGCACCGGCTGGGATGCGCTGAACTGGTGGTCGCTGCCGTTCCTGGTGGTGACGACGCTGGCGACGCTGTGGCTGCTCACGCAGCGTCGCATCGCGCCGACGCCGCAGGTCGGCGCCTAGCGACCGGCTTCCGCGCGGCGCCGGGGCCGCGCGGATTCGCTAGAGACTCGCGAACGCGATCATCAGCGCCGTGCCGACGCCGAGCGCCGGCACCAGCGCGCCGCGCCGCGCCACCATCACCGCGAACGCGGTGCCGGCCGAGACGAGCCGGAACACGAGCGGGACCTCCGCCAGCATGCCGACCGGCAGAATCACGATGCGGATCACCAGCGCCGCCAGCAGCGCGTAGGTGACGCACGTGATCCACTGGAACAGCAGGCTGTCGCGCTTGAGCCGGCCCGACAGCGCGATGCCGAGGCCGCGCCAGAGGTAAGTGCCCGCCACCGCCGCGAACAGCACCAGCCACGGCCACGCTCCGGAGCGCGCCAGGTCAGCGGCCATAGCGGTAGACCAGCCGGTCGAGCACGAACGCCGCCGTGCCGCCGGCGAGCCCGCAGACGATGATGCTCCAGCCCGGCGCCCACAGATGCACGAGCGGTCCGGTCGCGCCGCCGATCACGAGCGCGAGGCGGCTCGCGCGGCTTCGGACCTCGGCGAACATGAGCAGGAAGAACAGCGGGTTCAGGAACACGAGCCCGACGGTCAGCGGCGTCGGCAGCCGCCCGGCAAGCAGGAAGCCGAGCACGGTGCCGGGCACGGCGACGCCCCAGCACACCAGGCCGAAGCCGGTGAAGTAGGCCAGCCGGCGCTCGGGAGCGATGCGCGGAAAATCCTTCATCATGACCGCCCACGTCGTCATCGAGACGAGGTGCACCAGCGCGTACAGCGCGCGGCTGCGGTCGGCGGCGGGCACCTGCGGCATCAGGGTCAGCGTCATCGGCAGGAAGCGCGCCGCCGTGAAGGACACGGCGAGAAAGATCGCCAGCCCGGACGCCCCCACCGCCACCATCTCGACGAACACCACCTGGCCGGGCAGCGCGTAGATCAGCAGGCTCGCGGCGGACGCGGACCAGAGGCTGAGGCCGCTGGCCTGGCCGAGCGCGCCGAAGCCGATCATGCCGGCGAACAGCACCATCGCCGGCGCGCCCACCGCCGCCCGCGCGCCGGCGGCGAGCGCGCTGCGATGATCGGGATAGGCACGAACTTCCGGCATGGCGCGCCATTCTAACAGGCGGCCGAATCGCGACCCGCCCGCCGCTTGCCGCCGGCGGGCGCCCGTACGAACATAGGCGCGCCATGCCCGACCGAACCGTTTCCTCGCACCCGTGACCGCCCTCGCCAGCGCCCGCCGCGTGCTCGATCTGCGCCCCGGGGAGTTCGCCGCCGTCGCGCTCGCGTTCGCGTACTTCTTCTGCCTGCTGGCGAGCTACTACGTGCTGCGGCCGCTGCGCGACGAGATGGGCATCCAGGGCGGCGTGGAGAACCTGCCGTGGACGTTCACCGCCACCTTCCTCGCCATGCTGGCCGCCGTTCCGATTTACGGCTGGGCGGTGTCGCGCTTCGCGCTGCGGCGCCTGCTGCCCGGCGTCTACGTCTTCTTCGCGCTCAACCTCGTCGTCTTCTGGGCGCTGCTGGCGGGCGGGGTCGAGCGGCAGGCGGTCGCGGTGGCGTTCTTCGTCTGGGTCAGCGTGTTCAACCTGTTCGTCGTGTCGGTGTTCTGGAGCTTCATGGCGGACCTGTTCGACACCGGCCAGGCCAAGCGCCTGTTCGGGCCGATCGCCGCCGGCGGCAGCCTCGGCGCGATCACGGGCCCGGCGATCACGATCGCCGTCGTCGGCGGCGTCGGCCCCGAGCGGCTGCCGCTGGTTTCCGCCGCGCTGCTGCTGGGCGCGGTGGCGTGCATCGGCGCGCTGGTCGCGTGGGGCGCGCGCCACGGCTCGGGCGCGGCGGCAGAGCAGCCCGCCCCGATCGCCGGCAGCGCGTGGGCCGGGCTCACCCACACGCTGCGCTCGCCGCACCTGCTCGCGATCGGCGGCTACATCGTGCTGTTCACGGCGCTCTCGACGTTCCTGTACTTCGAGCAGGCCCGGATCGTGCGCGACGCGCTGCCCGATTCGGCCGCGCGCACGCGCTTCTTCGCCGGCGTCGATCTCGCCGTCAACACGCTCACGCTGCTCGGCCAGTTCTTCCTCACCGGCCGCATCATGACGCGCTTCGGCGTCGGTCGATCGCTCGCCTCGCTGCCGGCGCTGACGCTGGCGGGGTTCGCGGCTCTGGCGCTGTTCCCGCTGCTGTGGGTCGTCGCGGGCTTCCAGGTGCTGCGCCGCGCGCTCAATTTCTTCCTCGCCAAGCCCGCGCGCGAGGTCCTGTTCACCGCGGTGGCGGCGGAGGACCGCTACAAGGCCAAGAGCTTCCTCGACACCGTCGTCTACCGCGGCGGCGACGCCGCGAGCGGCTGGCTGCACGCGGGGTTGCGCGCGCTCGGCTTCGGCACCGCCGGCGTCGCGCTCGCGGCGCTGCCGCTGGCGGCGCTCTGGCTCGCGCTGGCGCTCGCGCTCGGCCGCGGCCACGAACGACTCATCCAACAGCGGAGGCCATCATGACCGCACTCCCCGCCTCGCCCGGGCGCCGCCGCGCGCTCAAGCTGCTGGCGGCCGCCACGGCCGCGAGCGCCTTCGACCTGCGAGCCCAGACGCCGATGCCCGACAGAATGCTCAAGCGCGCCATCCCGCGCACCGGCGAGCAGCTGCCCGCCGTCGGCCTCGGCACCTACCGCACGTTCGACGTCGGCGCGAGCGCCGCGGAGCGGACCCCGCTCGTCGAGGTGCTGCGCCTGTTCGTCGCCTACGGCGGCAGCGTCGTCGACAGCTCGCCGATGTACGGCGCCGCGGAGAGCGCGGTCGGCGATCTCGCCGCCGAGGCCGGCGTCGCCGGCCGGCTGTTCTACGCCACCAAGGTGTGGACCAGCGGGCGCGAGGCGGGCATCCGCCAGATGGAGGAGTCGTTCCGCCGCATGCGCGTTGCGCGCATGGACCTCATGCAGGTGCACAACCTGCTGGACCTGGAGACGCACCGGAAGACCTTGGAAGCCTGGAAGAAGGAGGGCCGGGTGCGCTACATCGGCGTGACCCACTACCACGAGGGCGCCTACGACGCGCTCGAGCGCGTGATGAAGACGCGGGTGTTCGACTTCGTCCAGCTCAACTACTCCATCGTCGAGCGCGAGGCCGAGCAGCGGCTGCTGCCGCTGGCGCAGGAGACGGGCGCCGCGGTCATCGTCAACCGGCCGTTCGCGCAGGCGAACCTGTTCTCGCGCGTGCGCGGCAAGAGCGTGCCCGACTGGTGCGGGGAGTTCGACTGCGCGAGCTGGGCGCAGCTTTTCCTCAAGTACGTCCTCGCCCACCCCGCGGTGACCTGCGTCATCCCAGCCACCAGCAAGCCCAAGCACCTGGTGGACAATATGCAGGCGGGTTATGGTCGGCTGCCGAGCGAGGCGGAGCGCCGTCGCATGGTCGAGTTCATGGCGACGCTTTAGGTTCCGCCTGCCTATTGCTGCGCAGGCTGACCTGCGCAGCAGGTCAAGCCGCGGTCTTCGCGGCGGCCGGCGCGAAGGCCTGCGGGCGGGCTGTGAGCGAGACGGAACGAAGACGCGCGCCGGCCGCGCGCGAAGCGATGGTGGTCAGCCGGCCGCCGGCCAGACGCGCACCGCCTTCTCGCTCAACGACTGCTCCAGCGCTTCATCGGGACTGGCGGCGTCGATCCTGCAGACCCAGACGTCGGTCACGGTCTGCCCGGCGGCCTCGCCGCCGCCGCCGGACAGATCGTCCTTCAGCGTCTGGCTCATCAGCGTCTGCGCCCGCGCGATGGCGTTGTCGAGCCCCTGGACCGTGGTGGCCTTGTAGGCGACCTCGTCCGAATCGCCCATCTGCACCTCGCACAACACGACGTGATACTCCGGCATGACGTCCTCCCTCGCTTGTTTTCTATACCGTGAGCACCGTCGAACCGGTGGTCTTGCGGCCTTCCAGGTCCTGGTGCGCGCGCACTGCATCCTTCAGCGCGTAGGTCTGGTTGACCTCGATCTTCACCTTGTTGCCCCTGACCATCTCGAACAGCGCGTTGGCCGACATCACCAGGTCCTCGCGGCGCGCGATGTAGTTCATCAGCGTCGGCCGCGTCAGGTAGAGCGAGCCCTTGGCCGAAAGGATGCCGACGTCGAGCGGCGCCACCTTGCCGGAGGACTGCCCGAAGGATACCAGCATGCCGAACATGCGCAGGCAGTCGAGCGACTTCATGAACGTATCCTTCCCCACCGAATCGTACACCACGGCGCATTTGGCGCCGTTGGTGATGTCCTTGACGCGCTCGACGAAGTCCTCGCGCGTGTAGACGATCGGGTGCTTGCAGCCGTGCGCCGCGGCGAGCTTGGCCTTGTCGTCGCTGCCGACGGTGCCGATCACGGTGGCGCCGAGGCTCGCCGCCCACTGGCACAGGATCAGGCCGACCCCGCCCGCGGCAGCGTGGACCAGGATGGTGTCGCCCGCCTTCACCGGGTAGGTGCGGCGCACGAGGTATTCCGCGGTCATCCCCTTGAGCATCATGGACGCCGCCTGCTGGTCGCTGATGCCGTCGGGCACCTTCACCACGCGGTCCGCCGGCATCAGCCGCGCTTCGCAGTAGGCCCCCATCGGCGGCGAGGCGTAGGCCACGCGGTCCCCCGCCTTGAGATCCTCGACCCCGGCGCCGACCTCTTCGACCACGCCGCAGGCCTCGAGACCGATGGTGGCGGGCGTCTCGATCGGATAGACGCCGCTGCGATGGTAGACGTCGATGTAGTTGAGACCCACCGCCGTGTGGCGGATGCGGATCTGGCCGGCGCCCGGCTTGCCGACCTCGACGGCTTCCCATTTCATCTGCTCGGGGCCGCCGGCCTGGTGCACGCGGATGGCGTGGGGCATGAAGTCCTTCCTTCCTGGTGGATTGATGGCGCTGCGCAAGACGCCCGGCGGGTTCACCTGGCGGGCACGAACGGAGTATGCTACGAAAAAAAGAGAGCGTGCCTCAACCGCGGCCGGGTCCCCAAGCCCGGGTCCGACCGCACCCTTGCCGACGAGCGGAGGTGAATCATGTTCATGAGCGGAGGGCCCATGCTGGATGAGGAGGAAGTCGAAGCAATTAAAAGAAAAATCAAGGAGCTGGAAGTCGAGCACCGGGATCTGGACGAAATCATCGATCGACTCTCGGCCGACGCGATGCAGGACGAGATCCAGCTCAAGCGGTTGAAGAAGCGCAAGCTCTACCTGAAGGACCACATCTCCCTGTTGGAACGGCGGCTGGTGCCCGACATCCCGGCCTGACCTCCACCCCGAATTCCCCGAAAAAACGCGCTCTTGGGCGCGTTTTTTTACGTGGGCTCAAGGTTTGTTGCCGGCCGCGCGGACGCTGGCATACCATCAAAGCACGTCTAAGCCCGGGAGCGGGATGAACACCACCGAAGTCGAGCTGCTGCGCAGCCAGCTCGCCGAGCTCACCACCAAGGCCCGCGACAACGAGCTGGTTCTGCGGCGGTTCCAGGAGTGCGAGCTCGCGCTGATCGCCGCCACCGGCTTTCGCCAGCTGTTCGAAACCGTCTTCCACCTGCTGCGCCGGCTGCACAGCCTGCACGCCGTGAGCCTGGTCCTCGTCGATCCCGAGTTCGAGGTCCGCCGCATGCTCGAGCAGGTCGGCGTCGACACCGCGGATTTCGGCGATCTGTTTTTCGTCGAGGACGCCGCGACGCTGGCGCCGTTCATCGGCCCCGCCGCGCAGCCGCAGCTCGGCACGTTCCGGCCCGAGCTGCACCGCCGCCTGTTCTCGCGCGAGTTCGAGGACCCGAAGAGCGTCGCCGTGCTGCCGCTCGCTCGCCGCGAGCGCGTGATGGGACTGCTCACGCTGGGCAGCGACGACCCGCAGCGGTATCGAACCGGCTACGGCACCGATTTCGTCACGCACCTCGCCGCCGTGGTGGCGGTCTGCCTGGAGAACGTGACCTACAGCGAGCGGCTCAAGCACATGGGGCTCACGGACGGGCTCACCGGCGTGCACAACCGCCGCTACTTCGAGCAGCGTCTGCGCGAGGAGGCGAGCCGCTGCCTGCGCCAGGGCTCGCCGCTCGCCTGCATGCTGCTCGACATCGACCACTTCAAGCAGATCA
>CAZGTK010000087.1:0-7029 GCA_964528415.1 uncultured Burkholderiales bacterium
AGCGCTCGACGCCGAAGAAGCCGCCGATGCCGAGCGCCACCACGAGCGTCGCGGCGAGCGCGAGCCAGCGCGGCGTGCGGGCGTGGGCAAGGCCCTGCCGCAGCAACACGCGATCGGCAAGGCCGTCGGGCACCGGCACGCGCAGCGCCGCCGCCAGCCGCTCGTCCTGCGCCAGCAGCTCGGCGCGGTAGCCGGCGCAGCGCGGGCAAGCGGCGAGGTGGTCGGCCACGGCCGGGTCAAGCCGGCGCGGGTCGCCGGTCAGCGCCCGGCGCGCGTCGAGGCAGTTCAATTCGCTTGCGTCCATGCTTCCTGGCCCTCGGTCAACGTCTCCCGCAGCGCCCGCCGTGCGCGCGAGACGCGCTGCAGCACGGCGGCCTCGGAAATTTCCAGCGCGCCGGCGATCTCGGCCGCGCCGAACCCGCCCAGCACCTGCATCAGCAGCGGCTCGCGGTACGCGAGCGGCAACCGCTCGAGCGCCTCGCGCATCGACAGCGCGGCCTCGAGCCCCGGCTCGGCCGCGGCCCAGGCGGCCTCGGGATCGAGCTCCTCGGTGTCGAGCCGCTTGCGCTCGTAGAGCCGTGCGTGCTCGCGGTGGAGGATCGAGAACAGCCAGGCCTTGACGGCCTTCCCGTCGCGCAGGTCGCCCCACGCCGTCCAGGCGCGCGCGAAGGTTTCCTGCACCAGGTCCTCGGCGACGAAGCGGTCGCGGCAGAGCCAGAACCCGTAGCGGAACAGGTCCGCGGCGTGGGCCCGTACCGTCGTCTCGAAGCTGCTGCGCCGCGCGCCTTGGAACACGATGCCTATCCCTTCCCGGACCGTCCGGAGCCGGCCCTGTCAACGCAATAGACCGGTCGGCGGGGGAAATCCTGACACCCTGGCATAAAATGGACCCTGATCGACCCGCCCCCGGCGCCGCGCGCCGCGGTTTCCCGCCACGCCATGAGCCTCGTCAACCAACTGATTCTGTTCGGCGGCCTGCTGGCGCTGATCGCCATCATGATGACGGCGGTCGCGTCGCGCACCGGCGCGCCGCTGCTGCTCGTCTTCCTGCTGGTCGGCATGCTGGCGGGCGAGGACGGCATCGGCGGGGTGCGCTTCGACGACTACGAGACGGTTTTCTTCGTCGGCAACCTGGCGCTGGCCGTGATCCTGTTCGACGGCGGCCTGCGCACGCGCTACCAGACCTTCCGCGCCGGGCTGGCGCCGGCCGTGTCCCTCGCTACCGTGGGCGTCGCGGCGACGACCGCGATCACCGGCGCGGCGGCCGCCTGGCTGCTCGGGGTGCCGCTGATGGAGGGACTGCTGATCGGCGCCATCATCGGCTCCACCGACGCGGCCGCCGTGTTCTCCCTGCTGCACACCCGCGGGATGCAGCTGCGCCAGCGGGTCGGCGCGACGCTGGAGATCGAATCCGGCAGCAACGACCCGATGGCGGTGTTCCTGACGGTCGCGCTGATCGCGCTCCTGCAGGCGGGCGAAACCACGCTCCGCCCCGCGCTGCTGCTATCCTTCGTGCAGCAGATGGCGATCGGCGCCGTGGTCGGGTTCGCCGCGGGCCGCGGCCTTGCGCTCGTCGTCAACCGGCTGCCGCTGGTGGCGCCGAGCCTGTATCCGCTGCTCGCGCTCTCCGGCGCGCTGGCCGCGTTCGGCTTCGCCGGGACGCTGGGCGGCAGCGGGTTCCTCGCCGTCTACATCGCGGGCGTCGTCCTCGGCAACCGGCGCCCGCGCGGCGAGCTGACCATCCTGCGCATGCACGACGGGCTCGCCTGGCTGGCCCAGATCGTCATGTTCCTGTTCCTCGGCCTGCTGGTGACGCCAAGCGATCTGGTGGCCGCCGCCGGCGACGGCATCGTCGTCGCGCTGATCCTGATGCTGGTGGCGCGCCCTGTCGCCGTCGCGCTGAGCCTGGCGCCGTTCCGTTTCCCGTGGCGCGAGCAGCTGTTCATCGCCTGGGTCGGGCTGCGCGGCGCGGTGCCCATCGTGCTGGCGGTGTTCCCGCTGTTTGCGGGGCTGCCCAACGCCTACCTCTACTTCAACATCGCCTTCTTCGTCGTGCTCGTCTCACTGACGGTGCAGGGCTGGAGCATCACCCCGCTCGCGCGCCGCCTGCGCCTCGAGGCGCCGCCGCTGGGCGAGCCCGTGCAGCGTCTGGAGATCGACTTCCCGGAACGCAGCGGCTACGAGGTGGTGGGCTACCGCCTGCTTCCGGAGTCCTCGGCCGTGGGGCTCACGCTGGCCGAGCTGGACCTGCCGCCCTCGGCGCAGCCGGTGAGCGTCATTCGCGGCCGGGAGACGCTGCCGTGCGAGCCCGACCTCGCGCTGCGGCCGGGCGACGCCGTGTACGTCTGGCTGCGCACGGAGGAGGTCGACGCCGCCTCGCGCAGCCTCGGCGCGCCGCCGCCGGAGGCGCTGTCCGACGTGCGCTACTTCGGCCAGTTCGTCATCCGTCCCGAGGCGACGATCGAAGACCTGGCGCAGGTCTACGCGTTCGAGGTGCCGGAGCGCGCGCGCGGCGCGACGGCGGGCGAACTCCTCGAGCGGGCGTACCGCGGCCGGCCCGTCGTCGGCGACCGCGTCCGCTTCGGCGGCGTCGAGCTGGTGGTCCGGGAGATCGACGGCGGCCGCGTCAGCGCCGTCAGCCTGCTGCTGCGCCAGCCCGACGCCGGGACGCGCTAGGATGCCGACGCCGATCCGTCGAGACCGCCGATGAACAACCTCCTGATCCGTACCGCCGCCCCGGTCACCGTCACCGTCTACCACGCCCGCAACGCGTTTGCCTCCGACGGCGACAGCCCTTACCTCGACCCCGAAGGCTGGCCCAGCGACGCCGCGTCGCAGCAACGCCAGGTCGGCGGCGAGGCGGCCGTGGCGTTCGCCGACGGCGGCGCGCTGCGAATCGACGGCGCCGGCGAGATCGACCTCGAGAACCGCTCGAGCGCGAACCTCGACGTGCGCGGGCGTTTCCAGCGGCTGGACGCTTCGCCCGAGCGCGGCCCGCTGCTCCCGCCCGGCGCTTCGTGGCGCGTCCGCCTCGTCGCCGGCCAGCCGCTGCGCGTGCGCCGGCCCGGCGCCGCGGATGGCTGGCTGGCGGGACTCTGGCGCCGCTGGCGGGGCGAGCGCGCGTGAGAATCGGCATTGACGAAGATCAAACCGCGGCCGCGGCGCTCTGCTAACGTTTATTCGTGGCTGCAAACCGGAGACCCGCCTTGCTCAAGTCGCTCGCGCTGTCGGTGCTGGCCATCCTCGTCCTCGCCGCGTGCGCGCAAAGCCATCCGACCCTGCGCTATCGCGACATCGACCTGGCGCCCGGGGCGCTGGAGAAGCATGGCATCGCGTTCATCACGCCTTCGACGGTGACCGGCCAGGAGGAAGAGAAGCAGGCGGTCGCGCTCACCTTCGCCGAAGTGCTCAAGCGCGAGCGGCCCCAGGTCCGAGTCGTCACGCTGGCCGAGACGCTGGGCGTGGTGAACCGCGCCGGCCTCGCGGAGACCTACCGCGAAATGTACGCGGACTACCGCGACACCGGCCTGTTCAAGCGCGACACCCTGGCCAAGGTGGGCGACCTCGTGGGCACCCGCTACGTCGCGCAGCTCAAGCTGCAGGGCTTCGCGCAGGGCGAGAAGGAGCGCTTCGGCGCGCTCGGCTTCCGCATCGTCGAGACCAAGACAGGCACGGTGCGCCTGTTCTTCCAGATTTGGGACACCGACAGCGGCACCATCGCCTGGGAAGGCATCGAGGAGCTGCGCATCTCGACGGAAACCTGGTCCGAGGAGCAGGTCACCCTGACGCGGGTCATGGAGCGCGCGGCGGAAGACCTCATCGCCAAGCTGCCCTGACGCGCCCGATGTCGTGAGAGCCCCTGCGGGCCTCCGTCGGCCCTGGCTTCGCCCCCTAGTGCAGACCGCGATCGTTTCCGAGAGTACAGTGCGGCCGGAAAGCCCGATGCCCGCCATCCGAATGGGCGGTAATACATTTCGGCGCGGCCACCCCCATGACGGCTCATAGCGACTTCGCCGCCCCGATATTGTTCGGCCTGGACCCGTTCTGGGTGTCGCTGGCCATTTTTGTCGCCACCTACGCCGTCATCATCACCGAGCGGATCAATCGCGCCGTCGTCGCCCTGCTCGGCTCCGGCGTGATGATCGCCAGCGGCGTGCTGAACCAGGAAGCGGCGATCGACGCCGTCGACTTCAACACCCTCGGCTTGCTGACCGGCATGATGGTGATCGTGGCGGTCACCCGGCGCAGCGGGGTATTCCAGTACGCTGCCTTCTGGTCGGCCAAGCGCGTGCGCGCCCACCCAGTCGGCATCCTGCTCATGCTCGCCGGCGTGACCACCGTGTTCTCCGCCCTGCTCGACAACGTCACCACGGTGCTCCTGATCGTTCCGGTGACCCTGCTGATCTGCGCGGAGCTGAAGGTGAAGGCGTACCCGTACCTGATCGCCGAGATCTTCGCCTCCAACATCGGCGGCACCGCCACGCTGATCGGCGACCCCCCGAACATCATGATCGGCTCCGCCGCGAACCTCGGGTTCAACGATTTCCTGCTCAATCTCGCGCCGGTCGTTCCGTTCGTGCTGGCGGCGACGCTGCTGGTGGTCCTGTTCTTGTGGCGCGGCGAGCTGCGCACCAGCCCCGAGGCGCGCCAACGCATCATGGGCGTGGACGAGAGACAGGCGATCACGGATCCGCGCCTGCTCAAGCAGTCCTTGTTCGTCCTGGCGCTGGTGATGCTCGGCTTCACCGCCGGCCACGGCCTGCATCTGCAGCCGGCCACCGTGGCGATGATCGGCGGCGCCTTGCTGCTGCTGCTCTACGGCTTCGGCCACCGGCCGGAGGACCAGAGCGAGAAGGTCCAGGCGACGTTCGGGGAAGTCGAGTGGATCACGATTTTCTTTTTCGTCGGGCTGTTCATCGTCGTCCACGGGATCGAGCGCGCCGGCATCCTCGCGCTGCTCGCCGAGCACGCGCTGGCGCTGACGGGCGGCGAGCTGGCCACCACGGCGCTGGCGATCCTGTGGATCTCGGCCATCCTGTCGTCTCTGATCGACAACATCCCGTTCGTCGCCACCATGATTCCCATGATCGAATCCATGGCGCCCGCGTTCGGCGGCAGCGAGCAGCTGAATCCGCTGTGGTGGTCGCTGGCCCTGGGCGCCTGTCTCGGCGGCAACGGCACCCTGGTCGGCGCCAGCGCGAACCTGATCGTCGCCGGCTTCGCCGAGCGCGCCGGCCAGCGCATCGAGTTCGTGAAGTTCGCGCTGCTCGCGTTTCCGCTCATGCTGCTGAGCATTCTCATTGCGAGCATCTATGTCTATTTCCGTTACCTGGTTTGACCAAAAGAGCGCGTGAAGCGATCGAGTCCCGGGAGGAGCGCATGAAGCTGGCAAACGCCATCACCCCCACCCCCGTTGCACGCAAGGGCACGACCGTGCGCGAGGTCATCCGCGCCTGCATTGCGGCGGATGTCCGGGCGATCCCCTATGTCGACGAGAACGATCGCGTCGTCGGGCTGTGCTCGCTCAAGAACATCGTCAAGCGGGCGATCGTGCCGGATTGGATGGTGCAGTCGATCAAGCTGCTCGGCGACGACTTCCAGGTGCTGGAGGACGCCCAGGCCGCGGTGGGCGACGTGCTGGGGAAACCCATCGAGCCCTTTGTCTACAGATCGTACTGGCCCGTGACGCCCGAAACGCCGCTGATCAAGGCGATCGCCGTGATGCAGACCAACCGGACCGACTACGCGTTCGTGATCGACCGGGACCACCACTACCACGGGATCGTCACGGTGCTCGCCATCGCCAGGCGCATGCTGGAGGAGCATCCGGAGCGCTGACCGGCTGGCGCTTGGTGCCGGGAAAAGGGACTCGAACCCTTACGCTGTCGCCATCGGCGGATTTTAGCGACGGCCGCCCGTTCACCGGGGGCGAACGGGCTTAACGCCCGCGACCGGGCGTTAGCCTGCGCTGACCCAACGCGCGCAGCGCTTTGGGCTGCGCAGACTGACCTTCAGGTCAGCCGTAGCTAAAACCCGCGGCTCCATTATTGAAGGACGCCGCGCTATCAAATGGTGCCGGGAGCGAGAATCGAACTCGCACGACCTTGCGGCCGCGGGATTCTAGCTGCGGCGGCGCCGAAGGCGCTTAACCCGCGCACGGCGCGGGTTAGCCTTCACTGAAAATCCGCTTGGTCCGCCAAGGTCATCGCGCCTGGTGCCGGGAAAGGGACTCGAACCCTTACGCTGTCGCCAGCGGCGGATTTTGAGTCCGCTGCGTCTACCAGTTCCGCCATCCCGGCCGGGAAGGGCGGAATTATCCGGGAACCGTGGCGGTCCCGGCAACCGCCGGGCCGGCCCGCGCCGCGCGCCGTCCGCTTGTTCCGCTCAAACCGCACCGGGTAGGATTTTGCGCCGGCGTTGCGCCGCCCCCACCCTTTCGCGGAGGACTGCCTTGAACCTGTTGAGCCCCGAAGAACTCGAGCTGCTGACGCCGGCCGAAACCGAGGCCGAGCCGACGCCGGTCCCGCTGCAGATGGTGGGCAGCGACGAGTACCTGCCTTCGCCCCAGAGCACGCAGCAGCGGGAGGTGGCCGCGCGGCTGCGGGTGCTGGCCGACGAGCTGGCGGCGCGCCAGGGAATGAGCCGCCGCGAGTTCTTCAAGACCGCCGGCGGCATGGCGGCGGCGTTCGTCGCCATGAACCAGGTCTACGGCGACGTGTTCGCCGCGACGCGCGCGGAGGCGGCCACGCCGGAGCTGGCGAAGGCGCGCTCCGACGCGCTCAAGGACCAGTTCATCATGGACATCCACACCCACTTCCTGCGCGACGACACCCGCATCACCACCTTCGTGCGCATGCGCGAGGCGGTCGGCAAGGCGGGCTGGAATCCGGCGCTGGCGGGCAAGCCGCAGACCATCGAGGACCTCAAGTTCGCCAATTACTTCAAGGAGATTTTCCTCGACAGCGATACGCAGGTGGCGCTGATCTCGAGCGCGCCGTCGGACGCGCCCGAGGACTGGTTCCTGACCAA
>CAZGTK010000087.1:7039-8575 GCA_964528415.1 uncultured Burkholderiales bacterium
ACCGAGATGACCGCGGCCGCGCGCAACAGGGTGAACGCGGAGGCCGGCGCGCGGCGCATGCTCTGCCACGCGATCTTCACGCCGGGCCAGCCCGGTTGGCTGGACGCGGTCGACCGCGCGATCGAGGTGCTGAAGCCCGACGCGTTCAAGGGCTACACGATCGGCGACAACACCCGCAAGGCCACCAGCCGCTACCCGTGGCGGCTCGACGACGAGAAGCTCGTCTACCCGGTGTACGAGCGCTTCGCGAAGGCCGGGCTGAAGAACGTCTGCATCCACAAGGGCCTGTTCCCGCCGTCGCTGGACGCGCAGTTCCCGAACCTGCGGCCCTACGTCGACGTGAGCGACGTCGGCCGCGCGGCGAAGGACTGGCCGCAGCTCAACTTCCTCATCTACCACTCCGGCTACCGCCACGCCGGCGGCGGCGATCCGGCGGCGGCGCTGGCCGACTTCGAGGTCACCGGCCGAGTCGAGTGGGTCAGCGACCTCGCCGAGATCCCGGAGAAGTTCGGCGTCACCAACGTCTACGGCGACCTCGGCCAGGTGTTCGCCATGAGCACGGTGGCTCAGCCGCGGCTCGCGGCGGCGATGATGGGCATCCTCGTCAAGGGGCTCGGCGCCGACCACGTATTGTGGGGCACCGACGCGGTGTGGACCGGTGCGCCGCAATGGCAGATCGAGGGCCTGCGGCGCATGGAAATCCCCGAGGACCTGCGCCGCGCCCACGGCTTCGCGCCGCTGGGCGAGGCCGACGGCCCGGTCAAGCGGGCGATTTTCGGCGAGACCTCGGCGCGGCTGTTCAACTATGACCGCGCCGCGCGCAAGGCCGCGCGCGACCGCTTCGACGCGTTCAAGGCCGAGTACGAGCGCCTCGGCCCGTCGCCGAGCCACACGCGCTACGGCTACGTGTGCAAGCCGGCGTAGCGCCTCAGCAGACGTCCTTCAGGTAGCGGCCCGCCTTCGCCGGGCCGGCGTGCCACCGTCCCGAAGCGGGCCCCGCGACTCGTTATAATGGCGCGCCATGCGCCTGTCGGATTTCGACTTTTTCCTGCCCGAGGAACTCATCGCCCAGCACCCGATGCCGGAGCGGGCCGCGAGCCGGCTGTTGCACCTGGATGGTGCGACCGGCGCGGTGGCCGACCGCGGGGTGCGCGACCTCCCCGGGCTCGTGGGCCCCGGCGACCTGCTCGTGTTCAACGACACGCGCGTGATCCGCGCGCGGCTGCACGGACGCAAGGCCTCCGGCGGCCGCGTCGAGGTGCTGGTGGAGCGCGTGCTCGGCGAGCGCGACGCGCTGGTCCAGATCCGCGCCAGCAAGCCCCCGCGCGAAGGCTCGGCGCTGCTGCTCGGCGACGGCCTCAGCGCGCGGGTCGCCGAGCGCCGCGGCGAGTTCTTCCGCGTGCGCGTCGAGGGCGAGGCGGACGTGTTCACCGCGCTGGAGCGGCACGGCTAAGTGCCGCTGCTGCCCGAGCTCGAGCGCGCCGCCGAGCGCGCCGACGACGCGCGCTACCAGACGGTCTACGCCCGGGAGCCGGG
>CAZGTK010000088.1:0-8565 GCA_964528415.1 uncultured Burkholderiales bacterium
GCCGGCAAGGCGGTGCGCTTCGACGAGAACGACGTGCGGCCGATGGGCCGGGGCGCGCGCGGGGTGCGCGGCATGCGCCTCACCGACGGCCAGCAGGTCATGTCGCTGCTGGTGGCCGAAAGCGAGGTCCAGCAGGTCCTGACGGCGACCGAGAACGGCTACGGCAAGCGCACCCCGGTGGCGGAGTACACCCGGCACGGGCGCGGCACGCAAGGGATGATCGCCATCCAGACCAGCGCGCGCAACGGCAAGGTGGTGGCGGCGACGCTGGTGCAACCGGACGACGAGATCATGCTGATCACGACCGGCGGCGTGCTGATCCGAACGCGCTGCAGCGAGATCCGCGAGATGGGGCGCTCGACCCAGGGCGTGCGCCTGATCAACCTGGACGAGGGCGAGACGCTGGCCGGCCTGCAGAAGGTGGTGGAGACCGACGACGCACTCAGCGCGGAGGCCGAGGATGCCGCCGGCGGGGAAGCCGCGGGCGAGGGCGAGGTGACGTCGTGACACGCGTATACAATTTCAGCGCCGGACCGGCGGTCCTGCCCGAAGAAGTGCTGGTGCAGGCCCGCGACGAGATGCTCGACTGGCACGGCAGCGGCATGTCCGTGATGGAGATGAGCCACCGCGGCAAGGAGTTCATCGCCATCGCCGAGAAGGCGGAGGCGGACCTGCGCGCGCTCTTGGCGATTCCGGCCGCCTACAAGGTGCTCTTCCTGCAGGGCGGCGCTACCGGCCAGTTCTCGCTGGTGCCGCTGAACCTGCTGGGGGAGCGCACCAGCGCGGACTATGTGCACACCGGCCACTGGGCGAAGCGCGCCATGGCGGAGGCCAAGCGCTACTGCCGGGTCAACGTCGCCGCCAGCAGCGAGGACCGCAATTTCACCTATGTGCCGCCGCGCGCGGGCTGGAAGCTCGACCCCGACGCCGCCTACGTGCACATCACCTCGAACGAGACCATCGGCGGCATCGAGTTCCAGGAATTCCCCGACACCGGCGAGGTGCCGCTGGTGGTGGACGCCTCCTCGCACATCCTGTCGCGGCCGATGGACGTGGCGCGCTGCGGCCTGATCTACGCCGGGGCGCAGAAGAACATCGGTCCGGCCGGGCTGACCATCGTCATCGTGCGCGAGGACCTGCTGGGCCGTTCGCTGCCGGCGACGCCGGGCGTGTTCGACTACAAGACCCAGGCCGAGAACGACTCGATGCTGAACACGCCGCCCACCTATGCCATCTACATCGCCGGGCTCGTGTTCGAGTGGCTCAAGCGCCAGGGTGGCCTCGCGGCGATGGAGAAGCACAATGTCGCCAAGGCGGGCATCCTCTACGATCTGATCGACGGCAGTGATTTCTACCGCTCGCCGGTGGCGAAGGCGGACCGCTCGCGCATGAACGTGCCGTTCACGCTGCGCGACGCCGCGCTGGACGAGGAGTTCCTCAAGCAGGCCAAGGCCCGCGGCCTGGTGCAGTTGAAGGGCCACCGCTCGGTGGGCGGCATGCGCGCGTCGATCTACAACGCGATGCCGGTCGCGGGCGTGCGGGCGCTGGCCGATTTCATGCGCGAGTTCGCGGCAAAGCATGGCTGACCGGCGTCACATCCTGGTCCTCAACGCGATCTCGCCGCACGGGCTGAAGCGCTTCCCTGCCGGCCGTTACGTGGTCGGTCCCCAGGTCGCCGACCCGGACGCGATCCTGGTGCGCTCGCACAACATGCTGAAGATGGAGATCCCGGCGAGCGTGCGCGCCATCGGGCGCGCCGGGGCGGGAACCAACAACATTCCGGTGGCGGCGATGAGCCGCCGTGGCGTGCCGGTGTTCAACACGCCGGGCGCGAACGCGAACGCGGTCAAGGAGCTGGTGCTGGCGGCGATGCTGATGGCCGCGCGCAACCTAATCCCCGCGATCCGCTTCACCGACGGGCTCGGCGGCGACGAGATCACGCTGCACAAGCTGGTGGAGGAAGGCAAGAAGCAGTACGCCGGCTTCGAGCTGCCGGGGCGCACGCTGGGCGTGGTGGGGCTCGGCGCCATCGGCAGCCTGGTAGCCGACGCCGCAATCAAGCTCGGCATGAAGGTGGTCGGCTACGATCCGGACATCACGGTGGAGGCGGCCTGGAGCCTGCCCGCCCAGGTGCGCAAGGCGCATTCGCTCGAGGAGCTGCTGAAGCTCTCGGATTTCGTCACCGTGCACGTGCCGCTGCTGGAGGCAACGCGCAACCTGATCAACGCCGCGCGCGTGCAGAAGATGAGGCCCGGAGCCGTGCTGCTCAACTTCGCCCGCGACGGAATCGTCGACCCCGAGGCGGTGGCGGCGGGCCTGGAGGACGAGCGCCTGCGCTACTTCCTGACCGATTTTCCGCATCCGCGACTGCAGCACCATCCGCGCGTCGTCGCGCTGCCGCACCTGGGCGCCTCGACGAGCGAGGCGGAGGAGAACTGCGCCGCGATGGTGGTGGATCAGGTGATGGACTATCTCGAGAACGGCAACATCGTCAACTCGGTCAACTTCCCGCTGGCGATGATGCCGCGCGAGTCGCCGTTTCGCATCGCGGTGGCGAACCAGAACGTGCCCAACATGCTGGGGCAGATTTCCACCGCCATGGCGCGCGCCGGGCTCAACATCCACAACATGCTGAACAAGTCGCGCGGCGAGACGGCCTACACGGTGGTCGACCTGGACAGCGCGCCGCCCGAAGCAGTGATCGGGGAGATCTCCGCCATCGAGGGCGTGCTGTGCGTGCGCTACCTGCCGCTGCCGGAGGGCGCGTGATTCGGCGCGCGGCGCGTTTGCGCGCGGGCGACGCCGGTCGCCTGCGGCGCCACGTCGCCGCCCGCGGGCCGGGCGGGGTGGGCGCGTGAGCGATCCGCTCAAGCCGCTGCGCGAGCGCATCGATGTCCTCGATGCCAGGCTGCTCGAGCTACTCAGCGAGCGGGCATCGCTCGCGCAGCAGATCGGCGCGCTGAAGGATGGCGAGGTCTATCGGCCCGAGCGGGAGGCGCAGGTCCTGCGGCGGCTGCGGGAGCTCAATCCGGGGCCGCTCGGCGCCGACGCCGTGGAGCGGCTGTTCGTCGAGATCATCTCGGCGTGCCGCGCGCTGGAGCGACCCCTGGCGGTTGCCTATCTCGGGCCGCGGGGCACGTTCTCCGAAGAGGCGGCGGTCAAGCGTTTCGGCGCGGCCGCCGACACACTGGCCTGCGCCACGATCGACGACGTGTTTCGTGCCGTCGAGTCCCGCCAGGCGCATTACGGGGTGGTCCCGGTCGAGAACTCCACCGAGGGCGCCGTGGGGCGGACCCTGGACCTGCTGCTCGCCACGCCGCTGAAGGCGTGCGGCGAGGTGATGCTGCCCGTCCACCAGTGCCTTCTCCACAACGGCGACGACCTCGCGTCGGTGCGACGCGTCTACTCGCACCCGCAGTCGTTCGGGCAGTGTCAGCGCTGGCTGGCGGCGAACGTGCCCTCGGCGGAGCGGATCAGCGCCTCGAGCAACGGCGAGGCGGCCCGGCTGGCGAGCGAAGACGCGGCCGCGGCGGCGGTAGGGCCGCGCCGGGCCGGCGAAACCTACGGGCTGCGCGTCGCGGCCGCCAACATCGAGGACGATCCGCGCAACACCACGCGTTTCCTCGTGATCGGTCCGCGGGACGCCGGCGTTTCCGGCCGCGACAAGACCTCGCTGGTCATGTCGGCGCAGAACCGGCCGGGCGCCGTGCACCAGCTGCTCGACCCGCTTGCCCGCCACGGCGTCAGCATGACGCGGCTCGAGTCCCGTCCGTCGCGCACCGGCCTGTGGGAGTACGTGTTCTACGTCGACCTCGAGGGCCACCGGGACGACGCCCGGGTGGCCGCCGCGCTGGCGGAGCTCGGCGATCGCGCCGCGTTCCTGAAAATCCTCGGCTCGTACCCCGCAGCGAAGGACTGAACCATGGACGTTTGCGACCTGGCGCCGGGCTACATCCGCGCCATCGCCCCGTATCAGCCGGGCAAGCCGATCGCCGAGCTGGCGCGCGAACTCGGCCTGACCGACATCGTCAAGCTGGCCTCGAACGAGAACCCGCTCGGCCCGAGCCCGCGCGCGCTGGACGCGCTGGAGGCGGCGCTGCCGGAGCTCGCGCGCTACCCGGACGGCAACGGCTTCGAGCTGAAGGCGGCGATCAGCCGGCGGTTCGGCGTGGCGGAGTCGCAGATCGTCCTTGGCAACGGCTCCAACGACGTGCTCGAGATGGTGGCGCGGGCTTTCCTGTCGCCGGGGCTCGGCGGGGTGTACTCGCAGCACGCCTTCGCGGTCTATCCGCTGGCGGTGCAGGCGGTGGGCGCCCGCGGCATCGAGGTGCCCGCGCGGGAGTTCGGGCACGACCTCGAGGCGATGGCCGACGCGGTCGACGAGGACACGCGGGTGGTGTTCGTCGCCAATCCCAACAACCCCACCGGGACGGTCGTGCCGCCGGCGCAGGTGCGCGACTTCCTTCGCCGCCTGCCGCGCTCGGTGGTGGCCGTGCTCGACGAGGCCTACCACGAGTACCTGCCCGACGCGCTGCGCGCCAACACGCCGGCGTGGCTTGGCGAGTTTCCGAACCTGGTGATCACGCGCACCTTCTCGAAGGCCTACGGCCTGGCGGCGCTGCGCGTCGGCTTCGCGCTCGCCAGCCCGGCGCTGGCCGACCTGCTCAATCGCGTGCGCCAGCCGTTCAACGTCAACACGCTGGCGCAGGTGGCCGCCGTCGCCGCGCTGGAGGACCATGACTACGTCGCGCGGTCGGTGGCGTTGAACCGCGCCGGGATGGTGCAGCTCACCACCGGGCTCATCGAGGCCGGGCTCGGCTTCATTCCGTCGTACGTCAATTTCGTCTGCGTCAGGGTCCCGGACGCCGCCGGCGTGTTCAAGCGGCTGCTGGCGAAGGGCGTGATCGTGCGGCCCGTCGCCGGCTACGGGCTGCCGGAGTACCTGCGCGTGAGCGTCGGCCTCGAGCGCGAGAACGCGCGGTTTCTGGCCGCGCTGCGCGAGGTGGCGGCGTGAGCGCGGCGCGCGGCGCGCGGCCGCCGATCGGCAAGCTGGTGGTGATCGGCGTCGGCCTGATCGGCGCCTCGGCGGCGCTGGCGCTGCGCGCGGCGGGCGGCGTCGGGCGCGTCGTCGGCATCGGCCGCAGCCGCTCGAATCTCGACCAGGCGATGGCCGCCGGCGCGATCGACGCCGTCGGCCGGTACGACCGCGAAACGCTGGCGGACGCCGCCGTCGTGCGGGTCGCCGTGCCGGTGGCGCAGACGGGCACGGTGCTGGCGGCGCTGGCGCCGTGGATCGGCGCGGCCACGGTCGTCACCGATGCCGGCAGCACCAAGGAGGAGGTCGTGGCGCTCGGGCGCTCGTGTCTGGGCGACGCGTTTGCGCGGTTCGTGCCGGGGCATCCGGTGGCGGGCGCGGAGCGCAGCGGCGCCGCCGCCGCCGACCCGGGGCTCTACGCGGGCCGGCACGTCATCCTGACGCCGGTGCCGGAAACAGCGAGCGACGCCCTCGACCGCGTCGAGCGCATGTGGCGTTCGTGCGGCGCCCACGTCACGCGAATGGCGCCGGCGCGGCATGACGAGGTGCTTGCCGCCGTGAGTCATCTTCCGCACGTGCTCGCCTTCGCTTTGGTGGGTCGGCTCGCCCGACGGCCCGACGCCGACGACTTCTTCGACCTGGCCGGGCCGGGCTTCCGCGACTTCACCCGCATCGCCGCCAGTTCGCCCGAGATGTGGCGCGACATCTGCCTCGCGAACCGGGGGGCGCTGCTGGCGGCCCTCGACGGGTACCTGGAGGAAGTGGGCGCGCTGCGCGAGCGGATCGCCGCCGGCGACGGGGCCGCGCTGATGGAGGCGTTCGCGCGCGCCAGCGCGGCGCGCCTGAACTGGACGGGCTGTCCATGAAGCGCAGCTTTCGCATCGCGCCCGGCGGCGCGCTGACGGGCGTCGTCCGCGTCCCCGGCGACAAGTCGATCTCCCATCGAAGCGTGATGCTGGGCGCGCTGGCCGAGGGCGTGACGCGCGTGAGCGGCTTCCTGGAGGGCGAGGACGCGCTCGCCACGATGAACATCTTTCGCGCCCTGGGCGTGCGCATCGACGGCCCGAGCCACGGGGCGCTGACGATTCACGGGGTCGGCATGCACGGACTGCGGGCGCCGGCGGGCATGCTCGACTGCGGCAACTCCGGGACGTCGATGCGCCTGCTGGCGGGTCTGCTGGCGGGGCAGGCGTTCGACGCCACGCTGACGGGCGACGAGTCCCTGCGGCGACGGCCGATGCGCCGCGTGGCGGAGCCTCTCGCGCTGATGGGCGCCCGCATCGAGACCGCGGCGGGCGGCGTGCCCCCCGTGACGGTGCGCGGCGGCGCGCAGCTGCGCGGCGTCGACTACGCGCTGCCGGTGGCGAGCGCCCAAGTCAAGTCCGCGCTGCTTCTGGCGGGGCTCTACGCGCGCGGCCGCACCTGCGTGATCGAGCCGGCGCCGACGCGCGATCACACCGAGCGCATGCTGCGCGCGTTCGGCTACCGCGTGGAGACCGACGGCGCCCGCGTCTGCCTGGAGGGCGGCGGCCGCCTGGCGGCCTGCGACGTCGAGGTGCCGGCCGACATTTCCTCGGCGGCGTTCTTCCTGGTGGGCGCGTCGATCGCGCCGGGGTCGGATCTCACGCTGACCGGCGTCGGCGTCAATCCGACCCGCACGGGCGTGCTCGAGATCCTGCGCCTGATGGGAGCGCGCATCAGCCTGACCAACGAGCGCGTGGCCGGCGGCGAGCCGGTGGCCGACCTGCGCGTGCGCTCGGCGCCGCTCAGGGGCATCCGCGTGCCGCCGGAGCTGGTGCCGTTGGCGATCGACGAGTTTCCGGCGCTGTTCGTGGCCGCCGCGTGCGCTCATGGCGAAACGGTGGTCACGGGCGCCGAAGAGCTGCGGGTCAAGGAAAGCGATCGCATCGCCGTCATGGCCGAAGGGCTGCGCGAGCTGGGCGCCCACGCGGAGCCGACGCCGGACGGCATGCGCATCGTCGGCAACAGTTTCCGCGGCGGCCGGGTCGACAGCCGCGGCGACCATCGGATCGCCATGGCCTTCGCCATGGCGGCGCTGCGCGCGTCGGGACCGGTCGAGATCGAGGACTGTGCCAACGTCGCCACGTCGTTTCCCGGGTTCGAAGCCCTCGCGCGGTCTGCCGGCCTCGCGATCAGCGCGCGCGGATGACGCTTGCGCCGCGGCCGGACGGTGCCGTGCCCGTCATTGCCATCGACGGCCCCTCGGCGTCGGGCAAGGGCACCGTCGCCAAGCGGGTTGCCGACGTACTGGGCTTCCACTTTCTCGACAGCGGCGCCCTCTACCGCCTGGTGGCGCTGGCGGCCCTGCGCCGGGGGGTGGACCTCGGCGCCGAGCGCGCCCTGGCCGAACTGGCCCTTCAGCTCGATGCCCGCTTCGACGGCGACGAGGTGAGGCTCGCCGGGGAGCGGGTCACGGACGCCATCCGGGCGGAGCAGGTCTCCGGCGCGGCCTCCCGGGTGGCCGCGCACCCCGAGGTGCGCCTCGCCCTGCTGGAGCGGCAGCGCGCCTTCCGCCGCCCGCCCGGCCTCGTGGCGGACGGCCGCGACATGGGCTCCCGGGTGTTCCCCGACGCCGGCCTCAAGGTGTTCCTCACGGCGAGTCCGGAGGAGCGTGCCCGCCGGCGGTATAAGCAGTTGATAGACAAAGGAATGAGTGCTACCATGATCGATCTTGTTCGGGAAATTGCCGAACGCGATCAGCGTGACCGTGAACGCGCCGTGGCGCCGCTGCGAGAGGCGGAGGGTGCCCAGGTAATCGACACGACCTCACTTTCGATCGAAGACGTCGTTGACGCTGTCCTCAGGCTCCACCGCGCGTCCTCAACGTAGGGTGTTACCGAATCGCTGCGCTTTCCCGAAAGGGGACGCGCCTTGATCCGTAACTGATTTCTCAACTGGCCCCGCCTGCCGGCGGGTATTTTGTCGGATAACTCTTTGATGATGGCTAACGTCTCCCCCGCTACCGAAAACATGGAAAGCTTCGCCGCGCTGTTCGAGGAAAGCCTCGCCCGCAAGGAAATGCGCGTCGGAGAAGTGATCACCGCCGAGGTGGTCCGCGTCGACCCGAACTTCGTCGTCGTCAACGCCGGTCTCAAGTCCGAAAGCGTGATTCCACTGGAAGAATTCCGCAACGACCGCGGTGAGGTCGAGGTCACGCCAGGGGATTTCGTCAGCGTCGCCATCGAGGCGCTGGAGGACGGCCACGGCGAGACCCGCCTGTCGCGCGAGCGCGCCAAGCGCCTGGCCGCGTGGACCGAGCTCGAGTCGGCCATGGAGCAGGGCAACCTGGTCAAGGGCGTGGTATCGGGCAAGGTCAAGGGCGGCCTGACCGTCATGATCAACGGCATTCGCGCTTTTCTTCCCGGCTCGCTGGTCGACATCCGGCCGATGAAGGACACCTCCGGCCTCGAGGGCCGGGAGCTCGAGTTCAAGGTCATCAAGCTCGACCGCCGGCGCAACCACGTCGTCGTCTCGCGCCGGGGCATGGGCCGGTCAGAGGGCGACAGCAC
>CAZGTK010000089.1:0-8484 GCA_964528415.1 uncultured Burkholderiales bacterium
CGCCCAACAACGAGCTCCTGGAGAAGCTCAAGTCCAACCTGCAGGAGGTCCGCGCGCGCGGCGGCCACCTGTACGTGTTCGCCGATCCGAAGGCGGGCATCAGTGCATCACCGGACGTCGACGTCATGCTGATGCCGGAACACGTCGAGGCGTTCCAGGTGCCGCTGGTCTACACGCTGCCCCTGCAGCTGCTGGCCTACCATGTCGCGGTGCTTCGCGGCACCGACGTCGACAAGCCGCGCAACCTCGCGAAGTCGGTCACCGTCGAGTAGCGGGCCGCCGCTCGCCGCGCCGTGTCGCGTTTCGGTGACACGCCGTTTCTCTCTTTGGTTCAGACGGTTGGGCGCGGAACGGCGGCCGCAGCGTCGCTCGTGGGCGACATCGGCGCCGTCCGCGCAAGCGCAGCCCCCTAATTCCATGCGTGTTTTTTCCGGATGGCACGCCGGTTGCAGAACGGCCTTCCGTTCACCCCTCCATCCGACGAGGGGGAACCCGCTCATCCAACGAAAGGAGACACCATGTTCAACAAGGATAGCGTCTTCAACAAGGGACGCTCCGGTTACCTCGAGCGCTCGCCCGGCACGCCACGCAGCGACGTCGATCCCCTGCGCAGCGGCGCGCCGTCCCGCAGCGGCACGACGCCTGCCGAATCACCCGACGAGCGTGCCGGCCGCGACGCCGCGGCGCAGGAGCCCAAAGGCAGCCGCCTGATCGTCGGCCCCAACATCAAGCTGAAGGGGGCCGAGATCGTCGATTGCGACACGCTCGTGGTAGAGGGACGCGTCGAGGCATCGATGACCAGCCGCGTGATGGAGATCTCCGAGCAGGGCGTCTTCTCCGGCACCGCCGGCATCGACGTAGCCGAGATCAAGGGCCGCTTCGAGGGCGACCTGACCGTGCGCAAGCGTCTCGTCGTTTACTCTTCGGGCAAGGTCACCGGGAAGATCCGTTACGGCGCGCTCTCGATCGAGGAGGGCGGCGAGATCGGCGGCGACGTCAGCCGGATCGATGCGAAGGCAGACGTCCACGCCCCGCGGCCGGCCGCGGCCGGCGCGGAGGCCGCGACGGCGAAAGCCTGACGCGTATCCCGCGCCGGCGTCAGAGATCGCCGGCGCGGGGCTTGCGCGGCGCGCGGGCAAACACCGCGTCGTAGAGCACCGGCGGCAGCACGGCCAGCGCGCGCGCGACGATCGCCATCTGCCACGGCACCACGGCGATCCGCCGCCGCTGGCGGATGGCGCGCGCTATGCGGCGCGCCGCCTCGTCGGCGTCGAGGATGAAAGGCATGCGGTACGGATTGCGGTCGGTCATCGGCGTGCGGATGTAGCCCGGACAGACCGTCACGACTTCCACGCCGGAGCCGCGCAATTCGACGCGCAGGCTCTCGAGGTAGGTGATGGCGGCGGCCTTCGAAGCGCAGTAGGCGCCGGCACCGGGCAGGCCGCGCACGCCGGCGACGCTGGCGATGCCCGCCAGCACGCCGCTTCCCGCGGCGCGCATCGGCGTCACGAACGGCTGGAACGTGTGCACCAGCCCCAGCAGGTTGGTTTCCATGACGCCGCGAAACTGCTCGGCGTCCTGCGCGTGCTCGGTCAGGGTGCCGACGCTGACGCCGGCATTGCCGATCACGAGATCGGGAACGCCGACCTCGTCGAGGAAGCGGCGGGCGGCAGCCGCCATGGCGGCTCGATCGCGCACGTCGGCCGCGAGCGGCCGGACCGAGGGGTGACCGCCGAAGATCTCGGCAAGAGCGGCCGCGCGCCGGGATACGGCGCCGACGACGGCGCCCGTGGCAAGGTAGTGCCGGGCGAGCGCCAGGCCGAGGCCGCTCGATGCGCCGGTGACGAAGACGCGGCGCATACCCCGGCCCGGTTGCCTAGCGCTTGGAAACGCGCTCCTCGCGCGCCTTCTTGATCAGCTGATCCATCACGGACACCGTGTTCTGCGGCGATCCGGTGTAGGTTCCCGACGTCAGGTACCGACCTTCCACCACCACCGTCGGCACGCCGCGCAGCTGGTAGTCGCGCGTGATCTGCATTGCCCTCGACACCTTGCCCTGCACGCCGAAGGAGGCGTAGGCGTCGGCGAACTTCTTGCGATCGATGCCCCGCTTCGCCATCCAGTCGAACAACACCTGCTCGTTCCCGAGCAGGTCGATCTGGTCGACGTGGATGGCATCGTAGACGGCGTCGTTCAGGCGATCCAGTTCGCCGAGCGCCTCCAGCGCGTAGAAAATCTTGGCCCCGGCGACCCAGGTCGGGCGCGGCACGCCCTGCCGATCGGGGAACACCACCGGCACGTAGCGCAGCTGCACATCCTGCGGCTTCTGCCGCTTCCACTGGTTCAAGTACGGATGCAGGTCGAAGCAGTGGGGGCAGCCGTACCAGAAGAACTCGATAACCTCCACCTTGTCCGGCGTCGTGGTGGGCTGCGGCGGATTGAGCACCAGGTAGTCCTTGCCGGCGGTGGGCGCCGCCAGCACGGGAGCCGCGACCGCGAGCAGTGCCGCCAGCAGGAACGAACGCATGAGCTTCATCGCTTCTCCCTTCGTCGGTTGTTTTTGCCGGCTGCTAGGGCCGGTCGGACCCCGCCAGCTTAATTAAGACGGCGTCGATCCCGTTTTGTTTCAGCTGCCCGAGCACCCGGTTGGCCTCGTCCACGCTGCGGAACGGCCCGGCCCGCACGCGGTGCCAGGTCCCGCGGTCCGGGATGTTCGCCGTCTGGACGCTGGCCACCACCCCCAGCAGCGCCAGCTTCGCCTTCAGGTTGTCGGCGTCGGCCGCGTTCTGGAACGCGCCGGCCTGGACGTACAGCGTGACCTTGCCCGGCTGCTCCTCGACCTTTTTCACTTCCTGCGGCGTGGTGACGGGCTCTTCCTTGCCGGGCAGGATCTTGTAGAACTCGAAGCGCGGCCGGGCGTCCGCCTTGGCCGTCGCCTTCGGCGGCGGCGCGTCCTGGGGCAGACCCTGCACCGCGGGCGCCGCCGGCGGCGCGTCGGGCTTTGCCGCGCGTTCGGGCGGCACGAACGGGCTCGGGCCGCGATTGAGGTACCACGCCACCACGAGGGCGATGGCCAGGCCGATCACGAGCCCGATCACCATACCCACCAGCAGCGAGCTGCCGCGGGTGTCCTTGGATCGGCTTCGCACGTTCTTGTAGTCGCGGCTCACGCGGGATCCGTCCGTCACATCTTCTGCGGCGCGCTGACGCCCAGCAGCGTCAGACCGTTGTGGATCACCTGGCGCACCGCGGTCACCAGGGCGAGCCGCGCCAGGCGCAGCGACTCCTCGGGCACCAGGAACTGGGTGGCGTTGTAATAGCTGTGGAACTCGCCGGCCAGGTCGCGCAGGAAGTTGGCGAGCGCGTGCGGCGCCAGGTCCGCCGCCGCCGATTCGATCACCGCCGGATAGTCCATCAGACGGGCCAGCAGCCCGAGCTCGTGCTCGGTTCCGAGCGAAGAGACGTCGGCGCGCGCCAGCGCTGCCGGGTCGCCGCCCCACTGCTCGAGCACGCTGCACACGCGGGCATGGGCGTACTGCACGTAGTACACCGGGTTCTCCTGGCTTTGCGACTTGGCCAGGTCCAGGTCAAAGTCGAGGTGCTGGTCGCTCTTGCGCATGACATAGAAGAAGCGCGCGGCGTCTTTGCCCACCTCATGGCGCAACTCGCGCAGCGTGACGAACTCGCCGGCGCGGGTGGACATCGAGATCTTCTTGCCCTCGCGGTAGAGGATGGCGAACTGCACCAGCGCCACCCGCAGCCGCTCGGCGTCGACGCCGCACGCGGCGAGCGCGCCCTTGACCCGCGGCACGTAGCCGTGGTGGTCCGCGCCCCAGATGTTGACCACCCGCGCGAAGCCGCGCTCGAACTTGTTCAGGTGATAGGCGATGTCGGCGGCGAAGTAGGTGAACGCGCCGTTCTCGCGCTGTACGACGCGGTCCTTCTCGTCGCCGAAGCGGCTCGACTGGAACCAGCGCGCGCCGTCCTGCGCGTAGAGGTAGCCGTTCTTGTCCAGCAGCGCCAGCGCCCGCTCGACCGCGCCGGACGTATAGAGCGAGCGCTCCGAGAACCAGGAGTCGTACTCGACGCCGAACTCGAGCAGGTCGTTGCGGATGTCGCCCAGCTGCTCCGTCAGCGCCAGCTCGTGCACGTAGCCGTAATCCGCGCCGAGGATGCGCTTGGCGTTGGCGACCAGCGCGTCGAGGTGCTCCTCGGGCTCCGTTTCCACGGGCGGCACGCCGTCGTAGAGCGAGCGTACCTCGCGCGCGTAGCGGTCGGCGTGGGCGTCGAACATCTCGCGCGCCATGATGCGCACGTAGTCGCCGCGATAGGCGTTGGGAGGGAACGCGACGTCCACGCCGGCGAGCTCCAGGTAGCGCAGCCAGGTCGACAGCGCCAGGATGTCCATCTGCCGGCCGGCGTCGTTGACGTAGTACTCGCGGCAGACGTCGTAGCCGGCCGCCTCCAGGATGCTCGCGACGCTGGCGCCGTAGGCCGCGCCGCGGCCGTGGCCGACGTGCAGCGGGCCGGTGGGGTTGGCCGAGACGTACTCCACCTGGATGCGCGTGCCTTGTCCCTGCCGGCCGCGGCCGTACGCCGCGCCGGCGTCGAGCGCCCGCGGCACGACGGACTGCTTCGCGGAGAGCTTGAGGAAGAAGTTGACGAAGCCCCCGCCGGCGACCTCGACGCGTTCCACCAGCGGCGAGGAAGGAACGGCCGCCGCCAGCTGCTGCGCCAACTCGCGCGGATTGCGCTGCAGTGTCTTGGCGAGCTGCATGGCAACGCTGCTGGAGTAATCGCCGAGCCTCGCGTGCTTGGGCCGCTGCAGCTCCAGGGCCGAACCGGCGCCGCCCAGCTGGATGGCGTCCAGCGCCTGGCGCAGCAGATCGGCAAGATGCGAGCGGAACTCGGGTAGCGCGGGAGACGCCATGGAAGCCTGGAAAAAGCCGAGATTATAGTCGTCGGGGAGCCGTGGCGAAACCGCGCGCAAACCGGCGAGCGCCTCTAGAACTCCAGCGGGTCGACATCCAGCGCCCAGCGCACGCGCTTGCCCGCGAGCTCGGGAAGCAGGGGGCGCCACGCCGCCAGAAAGCGCTGCAGCGCACTGCGCCGCGCCGACTGCAGCAGCAGCTGCGCGCGCGCCCTGCCCTCGCGCTTCGGCATCGCTGCCGGCACCGGATCGTAGATCGTGACCCGCTCGGCAATACCGGCGCCGGACTCGGCGGCCGCCCGCAGGAACGCTTGGCAAGCGTCGCTCCCGGGCGCCTCCGCGCGCAGCAGCGCCTGGTGCACGAACGGCGGGAAGCCGGCGGCGCGGCGCTCGGCCAGCAGCGCCTCGGCGAAGCGCTCGTAGCTCTGGGCCGCGAGGGCGTGGAACAGCGGGTGATGGGGAAAGCGCGTCTGTACCACCACCTCGCCGGGCACGTCGGCGCGTCCCGCTCGGCCCGCGACCTGCATCAGCTGGGCGAACAGGCGCTCGGAGGCGCGAAAGTCCGCGCTGAACAGGGCGCCGTCCGGATCGACGATACCCACCAGCGTGACGGCGGGGAAGTCGTGACCCTTGGCCAGCATCTGGGTGCCGACCAGCAGATCGACGTCGCGTCGGTGGATCGCCTCGCGCATGTCGGCCCATGCTCCGCGGGCCCGCGCGGTATCGCTGTCGACGCGCAGCATGCGCGCCGCGGGAAAGGCTTGCCGCAGCACTGCCTCCAGGCGTTGCGTGCCGTGCCCGAGCGCGCGCAGGTCCTGATTGCCGCAGCCGGGACAGGCCGCCGGCACCGGCTGGGTCGAGCCGCAGTGGTGGCAGCGCAACCGGCGCTCGGTGGCGTGAAGCACGCGCTTGGCGGCGCAGCGCGGGCAGTCGGAAGTCCAGCCGCAGGCGAAGCAGGTGAGCACCGGCGCGTATCCGCGGCGGTTGAGGAAGACGAGGCTCTGCTCGCCGCGCGCGAGCCGGGCGGCAAGCGCCGCGTGCAGGGGCGCGGAGATCAGCGTCGCCGGCGGAAACGGGCGCATGTCGACGATGCGCAGATCGGGCAGTCTTGCCCCGCCGGGCGCGCGGCGCGGCAGCGCGAGGCGGCGGTAGCGCTGCTGCTGCGCGTTGACGTAAGTCTCCAGCGACGGCGTTGCCGACCCGAGCACGACCGCAACGCCGGCGCGGCGCGCGCGGAACACGGCCAGATCGCGGGCCGAGTAGCGCAGTCCCTCCTGCTGCTTGAACGACTCGTCATGCTCCTCGTCGACGACGACGAGGCCGAGCCGCGGCATCGGCGTGAACACCGCGAGCCGCGTGCCGAGCACGATGTCGGCATCCCCGCGCAGCGCGCGAAGCCAGTTGCGCGCGCGCCCGCCCTCGGCGACGCCGCTGTGCAGGGTCACCAGCCGTGCGCTTGGGAAGCGTGCGCGCACCCGCTCCTCGAGCTGCGGCGTGAGGTTGATTTCCGGCACCAGCATCAGCGCCTGTGCGCCCTGCGCGATCACGCGCTCGATCAGGTGCAGGTAGACCTCGGTCTTGCCGCTGCCGGTTACCCCGTGCAACAGCCAGACGCCGAAGCGGCCTGCCTCCGCGAGGATGGTTTCGTAGGCGAGACGCTGATCGTCCGTCAGTGGCGGTCCCGGCGTTGCGACGATGGGCGCCGCGGCCTCGCACGGCGCAGGCTCCTCGATGACCAAGCCGTCGTCGATCAGGGTGCGCAGGACGGGGCCGACGCGGGCCGCGAGCGGGCGCAGCGCGGCGGCGTCGAGCGGGCCCCGGCGCCGCAGGGCGTCGAGAATGCGGCGCCTGACCGCCTGGCGCGCGGGCAGATGCTCGTGCGCGCCGCATCCTGCCGACGTGATCCGGAACCGGCGCGGCTCGGCCGCAACCAGAGGCCGGGCATGACGAAAGGCGGCGGGCACCGCCGTGGCCACCACCTGACCAATCGGGTGGTGATAGTACTCGTGACAGAATCGGATCAGCTCGAGCGTCGCGCACGGCAGCGCGATGTCGTCGAGCACCGCGGTCAGCGGCTTGACGCGCTCCCGGGCGATCGCGGGCTCGTCGGCGAGCTCGAGCACGAAGCCGACCGCCGAGGCACGGCCGAAAGGCACCTTGACCCGCGCGCCGACCGCCGCCGCCGCGCCGGGCGGCACCTCGTAATCGAACAGGCGGTCGAGCGGAACGTCGACGGCGACCCGGGCCACTCTCATGGCATGTTCGCCCGACGAGGACGCGCCGGCGGGCGCTCGGCAAAGGCCTCGGGCGGCCTGTGGATAAATCTGTTGATAGACATGCTGCGATGCATCAGGCGACTGGCGGAAAGCGGCTGCCGACGCCGCCTACTTCGACGGAGAATGCCGTCAGTTCAGCGGGTTGAGCCGGCACCCCGCGCCGGTCAACCGAACCATCGACAGCGCTGGAGCAGAACTCGGGCGTGTTAACAACTCCTTTGTCCGCGGCGTAAGGCAAGGCCGGCGCTGCCCGACGCTCAGTGAAACGCCCGGCTCACCTCGTGCACCGTTTCGACCAGGGCGGCGACGTTCTCGGGCGGGGTATGCTGCGAAACGCCGTGGCCGAGATTGAAGACGTGGCCGCTGCCGGGCCCGTAGCTCTGCAGCACCTTGGCGGCCTCCGCGGCGACGATCTCCGGGGTGCTCATCAGGACCAGCGGATCGAGATTGCCCTGCAGGGCGACGCGATCGCCCACCCGCCGGCGGGCGGCGCCGATGTCGAGGGTCCAGTCGATGCCGAGGGCGTCACAGCCGATGTCCGCCAGGCTCTCGAGCCAGAGGCCGCCGCCCTTGGTGAAAACGATCGCCGGGACGCGGCGTCCCTCGCGCTCGCGCGTGAGCTCGCTCACCACGCGCCGCAGGTACGGCAGCGAGAATTCGTGGAACGCCGCGTGCGAGAGCATGCCGCCCCAGGTGTCGAACACCATCACCGCCTGGGCGCCGTGGGCGATCTGCGCGTTGAGGTAGGCGCTGACGGCGGCGGCATTCTTCTCCAGGATCTGGTGCAGCAGGTCGGGGCGGCGATAGAGCATGGTGCGCGCGTGCCGGAAGTCGTCGCTGCCTCCGCCCTCGATCATGTAGCAGGCCAGCGTGAACGGGCTGCCGGAGAAGCCGATCAGCGGCACCTCGCCGTCGAGCGCCTTGCGGATCTGCGACACGGCCTGCAGGACGTAGCCAAGATGGTCCTCCGGGTCGGGGACGGTGAGGTCGCGCACTTCCCACTCGTCGCGCAGCGGCCGCTCGAGCTTCGGACCCTCGCCCTCGGCGAAATAGAGGCCGAGGCCCATGGCGTCGGGAATGGTCAGGATATCGGAGAAAAGGATCGCCGCGTCGAGAGGGAAGCGCGCGAGCGGCTGCAGCGTCACCTCGGTCGCGAGATCCGGACTCTTGCACAGGGCCAGGAAGCTCCCGGCGCGGGCGCGGGTCTGGTTGTACTCGGGCAGATAACGCCCGGCCTGGCGCATGATCCAGATCGGGGTGTAGGGCGTCGGCTGCCGC
>CAZGTK010000090.1:0-8279 GCA_964528415.1 uncultured Burkholderiales bacterium
CGGCGCCGACCTGCTGCGCCGGGCCATGGGCAAGAAGAAGCCCGAGGAGATGGCCAAGCACCGCGACGTGTTCCGCGACGGCGCGGGGAAGAACGGCCTCACGCCGGCCAAGGCCGACGAGCTGTTCGACCTGATGGAGAAGTTCGCCGGCTACGGCTTCAACAAGTCGCACGCGGCGGCCTACGCGCTGGTCGCCTACCAGACGGCCTACATGAAGGCGCATCACGCGGCCGCGTTCATGGCGGCCAACCTGTCGGCGGTGATGGACGATACCGACAAGGTGCAGCAGTTCTTCGAGGACGCGCGCGCCAACGGCCTCGAGGTGACGCTGCCGGACGTGAACGCCTCGGACTACCGCTTCGTGCCGGTCGATGCGAAGACCATCCGCTACGGCCTCGCCGCGATCAAGGGCACCGGCGAGGCGGCGATCGCGGCGATCGTCGCCGCCCGCGGCGAGGGCGGGCCGTTCGCGAGCCTGTTCGATTTCTGCCGGCGCGTCGACAAGCGGCTGGTGAACCGCCGCGTCGTGGAATCGCTGGTGCGCGCCGGCGCGTTCGACTCGATCGACGCGCACCGCGCGCGGCTGCTGGCCTCGGTCGGCGTCGCGCTGGAGGACGCCGAGCGGCGCGCTGCCGCGGCCTCGCAGGTGAGCCTGTTCGGCGCCGAGGAGTCGGCGGCGCCCGTCGCGCTGGTCGAGGCGCCGGCCTGGGACGAGCGCGAGCGGCTGCAGAACGAGAAGCTGGCGCTGGGCTTCTATCTTTCCGGCCACCCGTTCAGCACCTATCGCGACGAGGTGGCGGCGTTCGTCAAGACGCGGCTCGCGGACGTGCAGCCGTCGAGCGGCACGGTGCTGGTGGCCGGCGTCATCCACAGCCTGCGCTCGCAGCAGACGCGGCGCGGCCGCATGGCCGTCATCACGCTCGACGACGGCAGCGCGCGCGTCGAGCTGGTAGCGTTCAGCGAGCTCTACGACCAGAACCGCGACTGGCTCAAGGAAGACCAGCTCGCCGTGGTGGAGGCGAAGGCGGTGCACGACGAGTTCAGCGGCGGCGTGCGGCTGACGGCGGAGAAGCTGCTGAACCTGGCGGCGGCGCGCAACACCTATGCGCGTGCGGTGCGCATCACCTGCAACGGCGGCTCCAGCGGCGTTCGGCTGAAGGAGATGCTGGAGCCTTACCGCAACGGCTCCTGCCCGGTGGTGGTGCACTACGTGAACGGCGCGGCCGAGTGCGACCTGCCGCTGGGCGACGCCTGGCGCGTGCGGCTCGACGACGCGCTGATCGCCGGGCTGCGCGACTGGCTCGCGCCGGAGAACGTGCAGGTGATGTACTGACGGGGCGGCGGGTCCGCCCCGGCGCGCAAGGATGTTGTTCACCGCGGAGGCGGCGAGGCGCCAAGAACCGCAGAACGAGGGAACCGCGAGGGACGCGAAGGAAGGGCAGCTCAGGTTTGCCTTTCCTTCGCGTCCGTTGCGTCCTTGGCGGTGAAAGGCCCTGCTCGGCGCCTCGGCGTGTTCGCGGTTAAACTGCCGCGTTGCGCGGGCACCGCGCATGCGAAAAGGAAGCGATCTTGGACCAGGTCCGCTACATCGACACGCAGCTGCTGGACGAGGTGAGCGCCGAGGCGCAGGCGGGCCCGCGCCGGCGCCGCAACCGCAACTTCCATCCCGACGATGCCTTTCCCTGCCACCGGCTGCTGAACGCGATCGAGCCGGACTCGTACATCCCGCCGCACCGCCACCTCGATCCGAACAAGGCCGAGACGATCATCGTGCTGCGCGGCCGGCTGGGGCTGGTGGTGTTCGACGCCGAGGGCAACGTCACCCGGACGCGCGAGTTGAGTGCCGACGGCGAGTGCCGCGGCTGCGACCTGCCGGCCGGCACCATCCACACGGTGCTGGCCCTGGCGCCGGGGACCGTGTGCTTCGAGGCCAAGGCCGGGCCCTACCGCCCGCTGTCGCTGGTGGAGCGTCCGGCGTGGGCGCCGGCCGAAGACGCGCCGGAGGCCCGCCGCTACCTTCACCACCTGCGCCAGTTCTTCGACTGAGGAGCGCGACGTGGCCGCCGTATCCCCCGCCCAGACCGGGCCCGCGGTGGCGTTCCGGCCGCTCACCGCCCGGGCCTGCCACGCCGTCACGGCGTCCCTGTGGCTGCTGGTCCTCGGCGTCGCGCTGCTGATCCCGAGCTATCCACAGCCGGCCAGCTATCACCTGTTCGCGGACGCGCGCACGTGTCTTGGCATTCCCAACTTCGCCAACGTCGTTTCCAATGTCGCGTTTCTGCTGGTCGGCGGCCTCGGTCTTGCCTTCATCCTCGGGCGGCACGGCGCGCGGGCCGTGGGCGCGCGCGGCCGCTGGCCGTACGCGGTGGTTTTTCTCGGGGCGGTGCTGACCGCATTTGGGTCGGCCTACTACCACTGGGACCCGAGCGACGAGACGCTGGTCTGGGATCGCGCCGGCATGGCGGTGGCGTTCTGCGCGCTGGTGCCGGCGATGCTCTCGGACCGCACCGACGCGCGCGCGGTCCATGTCTCGCTCTCGGCGCTGGTGGCGCTCGGCATCGGCACGCTGGTCTACTGGCGCGTGAGCGAGGCGCTTGGCTTCGAGGACGTGGCGCCGTACCTGGTGCTGCAGGCGGCCGCGCTGGCGTACGCCGTCGGCATCAGCCTGCTGCCGTCGCGCTTCACGCGGCGCCGCGACGTCTTCGTCGCGTTCCTGCTCTACGCCGCGGCGCTGGTGGCGCAGGCGCTCGACGAGGAAATCTTTCTGCTGGCCAGCAGCTGGCTGAGCGGCCACACGCTCAAGCACCTGCTCGCGGCGGTCGCCATTTTCTGGGTGCTGCGCATGCTGATGCGGCGGCAGCCGCTGGCGGCCGGCGGGCAGGCGTGACGAGCGCCCCGCGGCGGCTCGCCACGCCGCTGCTCGACGTCGCGTACGAGGCGGCAGGCGCCGGCGCGGTGGCGGCGGTGCTGGTGCACGGCTGGCCCGACGATCCGCGCACGTGGGACGGAGTCGCCGCGCGGTTGCACGCCGCCGGCGTTCGCACCGTGGCGCCCTATCTGCGCGGCTTTGGGCCGACGCGTTTTCGCGACGCGGCCACGCCGCGCAGCGGGCAGATCTCCGCGCTCACGCAGGATCTGCTGGATCTGCTCGACGCTCTCGACGCCGGGCGCGTGCTGCTGGTCGGCCACGACTGGGGCGCGCGAGCGGCGTACGGCGTTGCCGCGCTGGCGCCCGAGCGGCTGATGGGCCTGGTCGCCTGCTCGGTCGGCTACGGCACGAATTCGCCGGCGCAGCGACTCTCGTTCGACCAGGCGCGCGCCTACTGGTACCACTGGTACTTCGCGCTGGAGCGCGGGCGCGAAGCGCTGGCGCGCGATCGCCGCGATTTCGTGCGCCGTATCTGGCGGCTCTGGTCGCCGTCGTGGCGCTTTTCGGAGACGGAGTTCGACGCCAGCGCGCCGTCGTTCGACAACCCGGACTGGATCGACGTGACCCTGCATTCCTACCGCCATCGCTGGGGCGAGGCGCCCGGCGATCCGCGCTACGACGAGCTCGAGCGGCGCCTCGCCGTGCCGATCCCGATCCGCGTGCCGAGCGTCGTGCTGCACGGCGCCGAGGACGGCGCGACGCTGCCCGAGACGACGGCCGGCAAGGAGGCTTTCTTCACCGCCGGCTACCGGCGCGAGGTGCTGCCGGGGCGCGGGCACTTTCTGCCGCGCGAGGCGCCGGAGGCGATCGCCGACGCGGCGCTGTCGCTGCTCGAAGGCGCGGCGCCGTGAGCGCTCCCGCCGCAGCCTCGCCGGAGCAGGCGCGCTGGATCGTCTGGTTCGCGCTGCTCGCCTCCGTGCTGGTCTACTTCGGCATCGCGATGTCGGGCATCCTCAGGCCGGCGGCGGCGCTGGCGCCGGCGTGGCTGCCGGGCGTACTCGGCGGGCTCGCCGTAGCGGCGGCGCTCGCGGCGCACTGGCTGTGGCGCCGCGCCACCGGGGCCGGACTGCCGGTCCACCGCGCGCCATCGGGACGGCCGGCACTGACGACGCTGCTCGGCCGGCACCTGCTGCTGGCCTGGGCGCTCGACGAAGCGATCGGCGTTCTCGGGCTCGCCATGGCGCTGCTCGGATTCCCGAAGGAAGAGTGGTTTCTGTTTTTCGTCGTCGGGCTGGCCCTGCTTCTCGCCCACCGGCCGATCAACCGCCCGGCGTGACGCGTCGCCGCGGGTCGCCCTGCGCCCCGGGCAGGGAACCGTCGCCGGCGGCCCTTGCCGGTCCCGGTCGGCAAGTCCGCCGAGGGCGCGCTGTGGCCGGCGCGATCACTTCACGGAGGCGAACCATGGCAAGGCTTACGGGAGCGAGGACGCTGGCGGCCGTCGCGGCGCTGGCCGCGGCGGGGAACGCCGGTGCGCTCGGCGTCGACGACGGCCGGCTCGCGCCGTGCCCGGACCGGCCGAACTGCGTGAGCAGCGACGCGACCGACGCGTCGCGCCGGATCGAGCCGCTCCGGCTGGCCGCCGCGTCGGAGAAGGCCTGGGCCGAGCTCCGCGCGGTTCTCGGCGCGACGCCGCGCGTAACGATCACGCAGCGCTCCGCGGACTATCTGCGCGCGGAGTTCGCGAGCGCGGTGTTCGGCTTCATCGACGACGTCGAGTTCCACCTTCGGGCGCAGGACGGCGTCATCGCCGTGCGCTCGGCCTCCCGCACCGGCTACTACGACCTCGGCGTCAATCGCGCGCGCATCGAAGACCTGCGCGAGGCGCTCCGCCAGCGCGGCGCCGTGAAGTGAGGGGCCGCGGCCCGGAGCCGATTCAGCCGGTGACGTCGTCGACGGCGGCGCCCGGCGCGTTCTTCTTGACCGACTCGACGCCGTTTTCCATCGCCGAGGCCGACGAGTACGTCTCGCTCTTGCCGACCTGCTGCTTGTTGGCCGCCAGCAGCACGAAGAACGGCTCGCCCTTGGACGACGTCTTGCGCTCGAAGCGGGCGTCATCGGCCGCGTTGGCCTGCACCGACTTGATGCCGTTGAGCGCGTCCTCCTTGCGCTCGTACATCTGGCTGGTGAGGATCACCTGGCCGTTGCCGGACTTGAGGTTGAACATGAACTTGCCGTTGGCGGTCTTCTTGAGCTCGAACTTGCCGGCCATGGGGGATCTCCTGTGGTGATGTCGGATGGGCCCGCGCCGATCGCGGACGGTCCCGATCCTAGCCCAGTCGGGCGGGGTCGCGGTATTGGACGGCGGCGCGTCGGCGGGGCGACCATGATGCAGTCATGACGGGGTTCGTCGACATCTATTGCGAACGGACCGGCCCGGGGCCGTGGGCCGAGCCGCTCAACCTGGTGACGAACGCGGCGTTCCTGCTGGCGGCGGCCGCCGCGGCGGTGCGCTTCGCGCGCGCGCCGGGCCTCACGCTGCGCGGCGCCTGGGACATCGCCGCGCTGCTGGTGCTGCTCGCCGCGATCGGGATCGGCAGCGCCCTGTGGCACGCCTTCGCCAGGCCGTGGGCGGCGCTCGCCGACACGATCCCGATCCTGCTCTTCATCAGCCTGTATCTGCCGAGCTTCCTGCATCGCGTCGCGGGCCTCGGCGCCGCGCCGATCGTGATCCTGTTCGCCGTCTTTCAGGCGGCCAACGTCGGCTTGCGCGGCGCGCTCCCGCCCGATGCGCTCAACGGTTCGATCTTCTACGCGCCGGCATGGGCGGGGCTCGCGCTGATGGCGCTGTTCTCAGCCGTCCGCCGGCACCCGCAGGCGGCGCGGGTCGGCGCCGCCTGGGGCGTCTTGACGCTGTCGCTCACGCTGCGGACGATCGACGCGGCCGCGTGCGCCGCGCTTCCGGTGGGGACGCACTTCCTCTGGCACCTGCTGAATGCCGGGGTCCTGTTCCTGCTGATCGACGCGCTGATGCGCTCGTCGCCGCGCGGCCTCGCGGGGCCGGCCTCCCGCGCCGCCAGCCCCCCCTAGGAGCGCGGGCTGCGGTCCGGGCCCGGCGGGCCCGCCCGATTCACCATGTGCCCGGCAAGGTCGGCCAGCGCCGCGTACAGGGGCTCGCGGAACGCCGCGTCGTCCACCTGCTCGTCCAGCGCGAGGCGCATGCACAGCAGCCACTGGTCGCGCTCGTCGGGCCCGATCGGGAAGGGCAGATGCCGCGCGCGCAGGCGCGGGTGGCCGTGCTTGCCGACATAGAGCGGCGGTCCGCCGAGCCAGCCGGTCAGGAACTCGAACAGCTTCTGCTCGCTGTCGGCGAGGTCGGCCGGGTGCAGGCGGCGGATGCCGTAGGCCTCGGGCAGCTCGTCCATCAGGACGTAGAAGCGGTGCACGAGGCGGCGCACGCCGGCTTCGCCGCCGAGGCGTTCATACGGGGTTTGCGACGGCTGCGTCATGGGTTCCACGCGAAAGCCCGCAGCATAGCGAACCTGCGGCGCCTCGTGCCAGCGCCGGCCGGCGTCGTCAGGCCCAGGCTGCCGCCAGCGGAAGCGGCGCCGCCGCCGGCGCCGGGCGCGTGCGCCGCGCGTCGGTGAGCGGCGCGACGAAGCGGTAGACGCCGCCGCCGTCAAGTTCGAGGCGAACGTCGTAGCGGCGCAGGATGGCGATCATCGGCTCGTTGTCCGCGAACACGTAACCCTCGAAGCTGCGGATGCCGCGCCGGCGCGCGGCGTCGGCGAGCACGCGCATCAGCCAGGTGCCGATGCCGCGGCGCTGGTGCGAGTCCACGACGGTCAGCGCCGGCTCCGCCGCATCGGGCCGGTCGGCGAGACGCACGCAGCGGGCGACCGCGATGCCCACCGGCGACTCGCCCGACAGGTCCTGCGCGCCGATGGCGAGGTGATTGACCTGGTCCGCCTGCGTCAGCCACGCGAGCTCGTGAGGCGCGAGGTCGCGCACGGAGCGGAAGAATCGCTGGTAGCGCGAGCGCGGCGAGAGGCGCCCGAAGCCCTCGCTCAGCGCGGCCTGATCCTGCGGCAGCAGCGGGCGATAGCCGACCGGCCTGCCGCCGACGACCGCGTAGTGCAGCGGCGGGATCGCGTGCGATGGAACTGCGGCGGTCGATGTCATGGCTGCCTCCTTGTGCCGGTGTCTAGACCAACCAGTCGGTCCAGACGCGTTCAAAAAAAATCAGCGGACGACGCACTCCAGGTAGCGGCGGAACGAGCGGATGCCGCTCACGATGTGGCTGCCGTCCCGGTGCGCCTTCGCCAGCACGATGGAGCCCTCCACCATGGCGACGAAATGATTCGCCAGTTCCTGCGCGGTGGGCGTCCCCTTGCGCTTGCCCGCGGGCAGCAGCGGCTGGAACAGCCGGGCCAGGCTGGCGCTCATGCGGTCGAACAGCTCCGCCAGCCGCCCCTGGATCTTCGGGCTCGACTCCGCCAGGTCCAGCGCGAACACGCCCAGCAGGCAGCCGCTGCTCCAGACCCCGCTCACCGTGCGCTCGACGTGGTCGAGAAACGCGAGCGCGCGTTCGCGCGGATCGGCGATGCGGCGGTGGGGGCCGTCCCCGTAGGCCGCCATCTGGCGCTGGAAGTAGTCGTCCAGGATCGCCAGCCCGAGGTCTTCCTTGCTGGGAAAGGCATGGTAGAAGCTGCCCTTGCTGACGCCGGCCGCCGCGCAGATCTCGTCGACGGTGGTGGCGGCATAGCCCTTGGACAGCATCAGCGCCAGTCCGGCCTGCAGCAATCGCTCGCGGGTGGTCAGTGCCTGCATGGGCCGAAGATTAGACCAACCAGTCGGTCTAGTCAAGTCCGCAAAGCGGCTCGGGCCGGCCGAAGGCCGAGCTGGCATGGATCCGGGGCGATTCGACGGGCCGGACGACGGCCGCGTCAAAACAGGTCGAGCACTCTCTCCGGCGGGCGGCCGAGCACGGCCCGGGCGCCTTTCACGACGATCGGGCGCTCGATCAGGACGGGATTCATCACGAGGACGTCGAGCCACTCGTCGTCGGAAAGCTTCCTGCCCTTGAACCGGGTCTTGTACAGCTCCTCGCCCTTGCGCACGATCGCCTCGGGCGCAAGGCGCAGCTTGGCGAGGATCGCCTTGAGCTCCTCGCGCGTCGGCGGATTGTTCAGGTACTCGATGATCAGGGGCTCCGCCTGGCGCTCGCGCAGCAGATCCAGCGTCTGGCGGCTCTTCGAGCAGCGCGGGTTGTGGTAGATGACGAAATCGGGCGTCTTGGTCATGGGCTTGCTCAGGCGGCGGTGCCTCGAGGAATTCTGCCACCCCCCGAGGCGCGTGTCAGTCGGCGCCGGCGCGCGCCGGATATCCCGGGCGGCGTGGCCGCCGGTGACGG
>CAZGTK010000091.1:0-8242 GCA_964528415.1 uncultured Burkholderiales bacterium
CGCCCGCTCAGGCCGCGTCAACGCTCGTCACGGCCGCCGGGGGCTGGCCGCCCTGCTTGCGTCGCCACGCCGCCGGCGGCTCGCCCATCAGCCGCTTGAACGCGCGGGTGAACGCGGCCTCGGAGTCGTAGCCCACCTGCAGCGCGACGTCCATGACGTTGGACTGCGTCGAGCGCAGCAGGCCGGCGGCGACCTGCATGCGCCAGCTGGCGAGATACTGCATCGGCGGCTGGCCGACCAGCGCGACGAAGCGCTCGTGCAGCGCCGAGCGTGAAAGGCCCACCGCGCTGCCCAGCGCGTCCACCGTCCAGTCGCGCGCCGGGTCTTCGTGCAGCAGCGTGAGCGCGCGGCCGACGTAGCGGTCGCGCAGCCCCGCGAGCCAGCCGGTCGCCTCGTCCGGCAGCGTCTCCAGGTAGCGCCGCACGCCGTCGACGAACATCATCTCGGACAGCCGCTCCAGCACGGCGTCGCCGCCGGGCCGGCGCTCCCGCGTCTCCGCGACCGCCTGTTCCATGACGCAGCTCACCCACGCGCCGATGCGGGGCGCCGAAAGATGCAGCAGGCGCGGCAGCGCCGCGATCAGCGGGTTGAACGGCCGCAGGTCGCAGCCGAGGAAGCCGCACACCAGCACGCTCTCGGCGTCCTCGACCGGCGTGAAGGCGCCCGGCTCGACGACCCCGCGATGCAACGCGATCGGCATCGGTTTCGGCTGGTGCCGGTTCTCGAACACCCACTCCGGGTCGAACGGGAGCGGCGCCAGGCTGGGCGCTTTCGACAGGACGTGCTCATCGCCGCGCGGCAGCATCAACAGGTCGCCTGCAGCGAGACGCACCGGCGATTCGCCGGAGATGGCTGCCCAGCCGTCGCCCTTGGCCAGCATGTGGAAGGCCATCACGTGCTCGGCTCCCGGCATGACGGCGTCGGCGACCTCGGGGCCGCCCGGCGAAGTGGCCGCCCATTCGCCGCGGCAGCTCACGTAGTAGAACACGGCGCCGCGCAGACGCACGGCGCGCAGCAGGTCGGACAGGACGTCACGGCTCATGGAGCGTGCTCCTCGTGGATTCGCGATCAAGCGCGGCGGAGTCCCGATCAAACGGCTTCGCACGACACGCGCCATCGCGGATGGGCGATCAAATCTGAACGATGGCGGGTAAAGCGTCAAGCCGCGGGAAAGCGAAGAATCCGCCTCCGTCGCATCGCGATCGCGCGCTGCGCAGCCAACCATCGGAGGAAGCCATGACCATCGTCCAGCAACGCAAGCCCGAAACTTCCGCGCCCGCGAAGGGGATCGACCTCGCCGCCGTCAAGCAGCGCCAGCAGGCCACCTGGGACAGCGGCGACTACGCCATCGTCGGCACCACGCTGCAGATCGTCGGCGAGTCGCTGGCGGAAGCCGCGAACGTGTGCGCCGGCGAGCAGGTGCTCGACGTCGCCGCCGGCAACGGCAACGCCACCCTGGCCGCCGCACGCCGCCACGCCTTCGTCACGTCCACCGACTACGTCAGCGGGTTGCTCGACAAGGGACGCGCCCGCGCCCAGGCCGAGGGCCTGCCGGTGTCGTTCCGCCATGCCGACGCCGAAAACCTGCCCTTCGCCGCCGACAGCTTCGACGTCGCGCTGTCGACCTTCGGCGTCATGTTCACGCCGGACCATCCCCGCGCGGCACAGGAGCTGATCCGGGTCGTGCGTGCTGGCGGCCGCATCGGGCTGGCGAGCTGGACGCCGGAAGGCTTCATCGGCCGCCTGTTCAGGATCGTCGGCGCCTACGTACCGCCGCCCGCCGGCCTGCGCAGTCCGGTGCTCTGGGGAACGGAGCCGCACATCGTCGAGCTGTTCGGCGCCCACGCCGAGCGCATTGCCTGCGAGCGCAAGACGTTCAATTTCCGCTACCGCTCGCCGGCGCATTGGCTGCAGGTGTTCCGCGACTACTACGGGCCCACGCACCGCGCGTTCGCCGCGTTGGACATCCCCAACCGGGAGCGCCTCGCCGGCGACATCACCGCGCTGCTCGAGGAGCTGAACGTGGGCGGATCCGCGTCGTTGGTGGTTCCCGGCGAGTACCTGGAGGTCGTCATCACCAAGCATTGATCCCGCGGGGCGCTGCAGCGCCTTCGGGTCGATTCCCGTCCAACCAAGGAACGATCATGGATAAAGCAAAACGTCTCTCCGTCGCGCTGCTCGGCGCGGCGACCGCGATGCTGGGGACCCTTCCCCGGCACGCGGCGGCCGACGTCGTGACCGAGTGGAACGCGAGGGCCGGCGAGCTGCTCGTCGCGGCCAAACTCGGCACCCCGCCGGCGATCCGCGCGATGGCCGTCGTGCAGACGGCCGTCGACGGCGCCGTCAGCGCGGTCGAGCAGCGCCCCTCCCTGCCAGGGCTCGACCCCGCGGCGTCCCCCGGCGCCTCCGTGGAGGCCGCCGTTGCGGCCGCCAACCGGGCGGCCCTTGCGAAGCTGATACCGGCCCAGCAGGCGCAGATCGACGCGGCGTATCACGCCGCGCTGCGGCAGATCGCCGACGGCCCCGCCAAGGACGCGGGCATTGCCGCCGGCGAGCGCGCCGCGAACGCCGTCTTCGCGCTGCGCGCCGCGGACCACGCCATCCCGCCCGAAGCGTATCGACCGCTGACGGCGCCCGGCGTCTACGTGCCGACGGCCGCGCCGGCCGTTCCGCAGTGGCCGCAGCGCAAGCCCTGGCTGCTGGAGCGGGCCGAGCAGTTCCGTCCCGGTCCGCCGCCAGCGCTGGACAGCGAGGCGTGGGCGCGGGACTACAACGAGGTCAAACAGATCGGCGCCCGAAACAGCCCCCGCCGCAGCGCCGAGCAGACGGAAATCGCCCGCTTCTGGGAGTACTCGCTGCCGCCGATCTACGACGGGGTCGTGCGCTCGGTCGCGGGCCAGCCCGGCCGCACGCCCGGCCGCAACGCACGCCTGTTCGCCGCGGTCGCCCAGGCGATGGACGACGCGATGATCAGCGTGTTCGACGCCAAGTACCATTACAACTTCTGGCGCCCGGCCACCGCGATCCGCAACGGCGACATCGACGGCAACGACGGGACCGAGCGCGACGCGGCCTGGGCACCCTTGAGCGCCGAGCCGATCCACCCCGAGTACCCGAGCGCGCACGCCATCCTCGCCGCGTCGGTCGCCGCCGTGCTGAAGGCCGATGCCGGCAGCGGCCCGATGCCGGTCCTGAAGACGACCAGCCCGACCGCCGGGGGCGTGGAACGCCGCTGGATGAGCGCGGACGAGTTCGTCCAGGAAGTGAGCGACGCCCGCGTCTACGAGGGCATCCACTACCGCCGCTCGACCACGGTGGGGGCCGGCATGGGCCGGCACATCGGCGAGCTCGCCGCCCGCAAACATTTCGCGGCGCCTGAGCGCAGTGCCCTGCTGGAGTAGCCGGGCGGGGTGTCGCGAGGGGAACGCGGCCCGCCGCTCGACGGGCCGCTTACCTTTCGGGGCGGCGCGGGGGGTCGACGGCGCTGCGTGCTACCATCGCCGCATGCATCCCGTGAACCCGCTGCTGCGCTTCCTGGCGTTCTGGGGCGTCAACACGCTCTCGCTCTGGGTCGCCGACCAGATCTTCGAGCGCGTGCGCTTCGACGACACCGGCACCCTGCTCGTCTCCGGCCTGCTGCTGGGCGTCATCAACACGTTCCTCAAGCCGGTCCTGCTGATCCTGACGCTGCCCGCCACCATCCTCACGCTCGGTCTGATGCTGCCGGTCCTGAACGGCCTGCTCCTCCTGCTGGTGGCGTGGCTGGTGCCGGGCTTCCACATCGAAGGCTTCTGGTACGGCGTGCTGGTCGCGCTGTTCGTGTCCCTGTTCAGCTTTTTCCTCAACTCGCTGCTGGGGCCCTACGGCGGCCGCCCGCCCGCGCGGGTGCGCGCAACCTTCCACGTCGGCGGCCGCGGTCGCCCGGCCGACGCGAACGACGGCCGCACGTTCGAAGGCAGCGCGCGGCACGTCGACGAGGACAACGCGCGCGGCGAGCTCGAAGGGCCCGAATCGCGCGATCCTCGCTCGCGGCCCTAGGACGATTCCGCCGCGGCGGGGCGGAGCCGGCCGTCGGCACGCCGCCATCGCCCGCAGCCGTCCCTGCGGACGGTTCCCTTGACCGCGGTCAATCGACGGCCCGCTTCCGACCCGCTACGCTACGCGGACATTTTTTGCTCACCGCGGGCCGGGTCCCCGGCCGCGGGGCGCATCCCCAACGGAGGAACCCAATGACCGACCCCGCCGTTTTGTCCCGGTACGGGCGGGTAATGCTCCTGGCGTGCGCGCTCACCGCGCTGCCCGCGCGCGCGGCGCAGCCGGACGAGGAGGTGCCGTACGTCGCCACCCCCCAGCAGAACGTCGAGCGCATGCTCGAGATGGCAAAGCCGGGGCCCGGCGACTACCTGATCGACCTCGGCTCCGGCGACGGCCGCTTCGTCATCACGGCCGCCCAGCGCTACGGCACGCGCGCGCTCGGCGTGGAGATCGACGGCATCCTGCTCAAGGAAAGCCGCGCGCGCGCTCAGGCGGCGGGCGTCGCGGGCCTGGTGGAGTTCCGTGACCAGGACTTGTTCGAGACCGACCTCTCGCAGGCCACCGTCGTCACCATGTACCTGCTGGAGAGCGTGAACCTCAAGCTGCGGCCGAAGCTGCTCGCGCAGTTGAAGCCCGGCGCGCGGGTGGTCTCGCACCATTACTCGATGGGCGCCTGGAAACCGGACGCGGAGAAGCGCGAATCGCCGCAGCTGTACCCCGTGTTCCTGTGGATCGTGCCGGCGGACGTCGCGGGCGTGTGGGAAACGACGGTGCCCCTCGATCGCCATCGCGACCGCGCCTATCGCCTGAAGCTCGCGCAGAGCTTCCAGGAAATCTCCGGCTACGCGCGCTCGGACGAGCTCAAGCTGATCCTCAACGAGCCGCGGCTCACCGGCGAGCGCATCGAACTGAAGGTGACCGACGAGCTCGATTACGGCCGCGTCACCTGGCACGCCCGCGGCCGCGTCGTCGGCGACGTCATCGAGGGCACGGTGCGGATCTCGGGGGTCAATGCGCTGCAGCTGCCGCTGCCGGAGCTGGAGTTTCCGTGGCGGGCGAAGCGCGTGCAGCGCGCGGCAGCCGCCGATTGACGGGGTTCGCCCTCCGACGGCCGCGGCGATGACCTCCCCGGCGCCGGCCGCCACGCGGCCCCGGCCGAGCCTGTCGATCGCCGACGTGGTGGCGGTCACGGTCGGCATCGTCGTCGGCATCGGCATCTTCAAGACGCCGGCGCTGGTGGCCGGCGCCGCCGACGGCGTGGCGACTTTCCTGCTGCTGTGGCTGGCCGGCGGCGCCATCTCGCTGCTGGGCGCGCTGTGCTACGCCGAGCTCTCGGCGGCGCACCCGGATGCCGGCGGCGAGTACCACTTCCTGCGGCGCGCGTACGGCGAGCGGGTCGGTTTCCTGTTCGCCTGGGGCCGCATCACCGTGATCCAGACCGGCGCCATCGCCGCGGTCGCGTTCGTGCTCGGCGATTACGCCGCGCAACTGGTCCCGCTCGGCGCCCATGGTCCGGCCGTCTACGCCGCCGCCGCGATTGCCGGCGTGACGGCGCTCAACGTCCGCGGGCTGCGCGGATCGGCGCGGCTGCAGCACGTGTTCACCGCGGCGACGGTCCTGGCGCTGACCGCGATCGTCGCCGCGGCGCTCACGCACGGCGGCCCGACCGAGCCGCCGCCCGCCGCCGCCCCCGGCAGCGCCGTCGGCTTCGCGATGATCTTTGTGCTGCTCACCTACGGCGGCTGGAACGAGGCGGCTTACCTCTCGGGCGAGCTGCGCGACGTCCGGCGCGACATGGGCCGCGCGCTGCTCGTCGGCATCGGCCTCATCACCCTGCTCTACCTCGCCGTCAACGCCGCCTACGCCGTCGCGCTGGGGCTGCCGGCGCTGCGCGCCGCCCAGGTGCCGGGCGCGGAGCTGATGCGGCACACCTTCGGCGAGGGCGGCGCGCTGCTGCTCAGCGCGGTCGTGGTGGTCGCGGCGATCAGTACGCTCAACGCCTCCGTTCTGACCGGCGCCCGCGCGAGCTACGCGCTGGGGCGCGACTACCCCGGCCTCGGGCTCCTGGGGCACTGGGACGCCGCCGCGATGGCGCCCGCCAACGCGCTGTGGGTTCAAGGAGCCATCGCGCTGGCGCTGGTATGCGTGGGCGCGGCCACGCGCGGCGGCTTCACCGCAATGGTCGAGTTCACCGCGCCCGTGTTCTGGCTCTTCTTCCTGCTCTGCGGCGCGGCGGTGATGGTGCTGCGGATGCGGGAACCGGCCCGCGCCCTGCCCTACCGCGTGCCCTTCTATCCGCTCACGCCGCTCACGTTCTGCGCCGCGTGCGGCTACATGCTGCACGCAAGCCTCGCCTACACGGGATGGGGGGCGCTGTTCGGCGTCGGCGTCATGCTGGTCGGCGTTCCGGTGCTGGCGTGGCTGCGGCGGGGGCATGCCGCGGCGCGGAACTCTGGATCCCGCTAGCCCCGGACGCCGTACGGCGGCAGAGAAACCGCCGCCGCGCAACGGCCCGCCGGCCTTGAACAGCGGTTCGAGCGGGAATAAGCTCCCGAAAGTGCTCGCTGCGTCGTCAACGCAGCGTATCGCCGGGAGACCATCATGGACCGGCTTGCCCACCGCGTTCTTCTCGCCCTCGCCTGGTCGTTCGCGAGCGCGGCGCTGGCGGCCGGCGATCCGTTGGACGGCCTGCAATTCAGCGGAACGTCCGGCGCGAAGGGCAAAGGCGCCCATCACGACGACGCGATCGCGTTTCGCGACGGCATTTTCCGGGCCCAAGGGTGCGAGAAAATGGGGTTCGCGCCGGCGCCCTACGACGTGGAAGTTCAAGGCACCGGCCATCGGTTCACCGCCACCATGAAGAGTCCCGACCGCGGCGAGATCGCATGGAGCGGGACCATCGACGGGGATACCGCGAAAGCCAGCTTTCGCTGGACCCATAAGCGCTGGTACGGAACGATCGAGCGCGATTACTGGTTCGACGGCAAGCGCGCCGAGCCGTCACCCGAGCGGCGCTGACGCGATGCGGCCCGCGCCCGCCACTCGATCCGGCCAACGGCAGGCCGGCTGGGCCGCGACGTTGCTCAGGGTCTCGATCCTTGCGCTGTTGATCGTCATCGGCAACATGGCCGCCTCCGCGGCCATCGACTGGATCGATTACGAGATCTGGCCGCAGCACCTCGAGACGCTCGACCGGGCGGTGCTCGCCGCCATGATCCTCTACGTCGCGCTGATGGTGATGCCATTCGTGCCCGGCATCGAGATCGGCCTGCTGCTGATGATGCTGCTGGGCACCCGGGGAGTCGCGCTGGTTTACCTCGCCACCCTGCTGGCACTGTCCCTTGCATTCGGTATCGGCCGCCTGCTGCCGCCCCCCGCGCTCAGCGCGCTGCTGGGCTGGCTGAGGTTGCAGAGCGCGGCAGAAATGGCGGCTCGCTACAGCGCCGTGGCGCCGGAGCACCGGCTGGACTTCCTGGCCGAGCACGCCTCCACCCGGCTGGTGCCGTCCCTGCTGCGGCGACGCTACCTGCTGCTCGCCGTGCTTCTCAATCTTCCCGGCAACGCGCTGATCGGGGGTGGCGGCGGCATCGCGTTGCTGGCGGGCCTCTCCGGCCTCTACACGTTCCCGCGCTTCCTGCTGCTGATTGCCGCCGCCGTCCTGCCCGGGCCGCTGCTGATCCTGTTCTCCGAATCCGTGCGCGGATAGGTTCGCCCGCCCGGCGTTTGCCGCGTCAAAGCACCACGATCGCCAGCAGGAACACCCAGCCGACCAGCCCGCCGCTGATCACCGTGTGGACGATTCCCGCCACCGCGATCTCGTCGCGGGTGCGGCAGAACGCCTGGATGCCGTGGTAGATGATGCCGCAGGCCAAGCCCATCGCGGCCAGCGACAGAGCGAGGTTGAAGGTGAACTGCGGCGCCAGCAGGCCCAGGCTGGAGAGCCACAGCGGGATCGGCGCGATGCCCGCCAGCAGGTAGGCGTGCCGATAGCCGACGTCGAATCCGCTGGTGCGGGTGACCTGGCGGATGAACCAGCCCATGCCCGCGATGGTGACCCACTCCGCGGCGAAGAACACGGTCGCGATCAGGCCCCAGTCCTTGGCGCGGGCGCCCTGGATGAACGCCTGGGGGTCGGTGGTGCCGACCAGGTAGAGCATCAACGGCGGCAGCAGCGATAGCGGCAGAACGACGGCCGCGTAGAGGCGCG
>CAZGTK010000092.1:0-8178 GCA_964528415.1 uncultured Burkholderiales bacterium
CCAGATCGACGAGGCGGGCACCTATCTGCGCAAGGCCGCCGGTCATTTCGATGGGCTCGGGATCCAGCTCGTGACCGGACGCGCCACCGCGCTCGACACGAAGCAGCGGGTCGTCACCCTGGACGGCAGCAGGCCGCTCGGCTACGACCGGCTGCTGATCGCCACCGGCTCGCGCCCCAACCGTCCGCCGATCCCCGGCGCCGACCTGCCGCAGGTGCTGCCCTGCTGGACGCTCGCCGACGCGCGCGGGATCATGCGCCGCGCGAGAAAAGGCGCGCGCGTGCTGCAGATGGGCGGCGGCTTCATCGGCTGCATCATCCTGGAATCGCTGGAAGCGCGCGGGGTCGAGCTCACGCTGGTGGAGATGGGCAACCGGCTGGTGCCGCGCATGATGAGCGAGACCGCCGGCGGCCTGATCAAGCGGTGGGTGGAGAGCCAGGGCGTGCGCGTGCTGACGTCGACCAAGGTCGACAGGATCGAGCCGGCCGCCAAGGACACCGTGACGGTCACCCTCTCCGACGGCGCGACGCTCACGGTGGACCTGGTGGTCAACGCGACCGGCGTGTCGCCGAACGTCGATTTCCTGAGCGGCTCCGGCGTCGCGCTCGACGCCGGCGTGCTGGTGGACGAGCGGGGCGAGACGAACGTCGAGGGCATCTACGCGGCGGGCGACGTCTCGCAGGCGGCGGAGCTCTTTACCGGCGCGAAGATCGTCAACGCGATCCAGCCCACGGCGGCCGACGAGGCGCGGCTCGCGGCGCTCAACATGGCGGGCCGCCGCGCGTCGTCGAGCGGGCAGCTGGTCATGAACGTGCTCGACGCCAAGGGCCTCATCTCCACCTCGTTCGGCCAGTGGATGGGCGTCGAGGGCGGCGAGAGCGCCGAGTTCGTCGACGAGCGCGACTACCGCTACCTGCAGCTGCAGTTCCACGGCGACCGGCTGGTGGGCGCCAACTGCCTCGGCCTCACGCAGCACGTCGGCGTGATCCGCGGGCTGATCCAGACCGGCGCGCCGCTGGGCCGCTGGAAGGCCGCGCTCATGCGCGACCCGACGCGGATCATGGAAGCGTACCTCGCGCGGGCGCAGGGCGCCGCATGAAGGTCACGCTGAAGCTCTACGCGTCGCTCGGCGATTACCTGCCCGACGCCGCCCGCTCCTCCCGCGCGCTGGAGCTGGAGCTGCCGCCGGAAGCGACCGTCGGCGGCGTGATCGAGCAGTTCAGGCTGCCGCCGAAAATGTGCCACCTGGTGCTGGTCAACGGCCACTACGTCCAGCCCGACGAGCGGCCGAGCCGCACCTTCGCCGACGGCGACGTGCTCGCCATCTGGCCGCCGATCGCCGGAGGCTGAGCCCTGGAGCCGCGCGTCGTCGAGCTCGACATGGCGCTGAGCCATGCCGACTTCCGGCGCACCATCCCCGCGGCGCTGGGACGCCGGCCGACCGACGACGGCAACGGCACCTTCACGCTGGCCGACGGCCGGCGCAAGGTCACCATCGCGTTGGGCCCCGAGGAGGAGCGCGCGCTGGGCCAGATGCGCTTTCCGCGCACCCGCGTGCGCATCGAGCTCTCGGGCTACGACGAGGCCGACGTGAAGGCTTTTCTCGAGCGCTTCGACGCCTACTTCCGCCGCGGCGGCGGCTGAACGCCGCGACGCTCCGGGTGTCGCACTGATGCGCGCTCCCCGGACCAACCCCTGTCGCCCCGCCCATGCCCGAGTTGCACCACGTCGCGATCCTCGGGGCCACCGGCCCCACCGGCAAGCACCTCGCGCGCGTCCTCGCCGACGGCGGATCGTCGGTGCGCGTGATCTCGCGCAGCGAGGACCGGCTGCACCGGGCATTTCCCGAGGCGCGCTTCGAGAAGCGTGCCGCCGACGCGCTCGATTCGACCGCGACGGGCGCCGCGCTGGAAGGGTGCGACGCCGTATTCGACTGCATCGGCCTGCCGATGGCAACGATCGAGCAGCACCCGGCGACCGCGCGCGTGATCGCGCGGGCCGCGCAGGACACGGGCGCGCGCATCGTCCACGTCTCCAGCTTCTGGGCCTATCTTCCGGTACAGCGGCTGCCGCTCGACGAGACGCATCCACGCAGCGGCGGCCCGCGGCCGGCCCGCATGCGGCGCGAGGCCGAGGATATCCTGCAGCAGGCCGGTGCCGCGGTCGTGCACCTGCCCGACTTTTTCGGCCCGGAGGTGCACGCCAGCACGCTGCAGAACGCGCTCGCGGAAGCGGCGGCCGGCGGGACCGCGCACTGGATCGGCGCGACGTCGGTCGAGCGCGATTACACCTACGTGCCCGACGCCATGGCCACCGTGGCGGAGCTCGCGCGCCACGACGAGGCGTATGGCGAGCGCTGGATCGTTCCCGGCGCGGGCCCTGCGTCGTTCGCCCGGCTTCTCGGCATCGCCGCAAAACACCTCGGCCGCGCGCCCAGGGTCCAGGCCGCGCCGCCCTGGCTGCTGCGGCTGATGGGGTTTTTCTCGCGGGAGTTGCGCGGCTTCCTGCCGATGGTGCCGCACTACGTGCAGCCGATCCGCTACGACGGCTCGAAACTCACGGCGCTGATCGGCGAGATTCGGCGCACGCCCTACGAGCGCGCGATTCCGGCGACGCTCGAGTGGCTGCGCGCGCGCCCGGTCGCCGCGCGCTGACGCCGGCGCTCAGAAACGCGGCCCGACCACCAGGTACACGGTGCCCTGGCCGAGGCTGGAATAGCCGTAGCCGACGAAAATCGGGCCGAGAATGGTGTCGGCCCCCCAGTACACCGCGCCGGCCGTGACCCAGTCCCACGGGTCCTTCATGAGCCGGTCGTTGATGCGCCCGCCTTCGAGCGACGCGCCAATATAGAGCCCTCGGCCCAGCTGGGGCGGCAGGCGCGCGTACTGGCGATAATAGCCGAGGGAGGCGAGGTTGTAGCGGCTGCCGGTGAGCTGGTCGAGGAACAGCCCCGAGAGCCGCAGCGGGCCGCCCAGCACGAACGGGTCATAGTAGGGAATGTCGCCGTCCAGCTCCCCGCCCGCCTCGAGCGAGGCCGAGAGCGTGTGCTCGCCGAAGCTCGTCACCCCGCGCAGGGTCAGTTGTCCGCGGGTGTACTGGTCGTCCGAACCCCAATCGGCGTAGGTGCCGCGCACGTTGAGCGACGCCAGCACGCCGGAGCGGGGAAACACGAAACGGTCGAGCTGGTCGACAATGCCCTTCAGCTCGAAGCCGACCTGGGTAACTTCAGCCTCCGGTACCACCGGCGTGACGACGCCGAAGTCGGGGGTGGTTTCGATGCGGCCGACGTACGGCCCGATCCGCAGCTCGCCGGTGCGGCCCTCGAAGCCCACGTCGAGCCCGCCGCGCGCGCTGTTGATCCGGAACTGTCCCAGGCGCAGTTCCTCGCGGTAGAACTGGATGAAGTTGCGGCGGATGCTGGCATAGGGCGCGACGAACGCGCCGTCGCGCACCTGCAGCGGCTGCATCAGCTCGCCGCGCAGAAACGAGTCGTAGCCGAGCTGGGCGTCGGCGCGGAACTCCGCGCCCAGCTCGTTCAGCCAGGTGCGGCGATAGCTGGCCGCCAGGTTGAGCTGCGCCGGGCTGTCCAGATCGCTCGCCGCGCCAAGGCCGAACTTGAGGTAGCCCGGCCCCCACGGCTTGGCGTCGGCCTCGATCAGCACCGTGGCGCCGCCGTCGACCGGCACCACCGAGTAGCCGACGTACGAATAGTCGCCGCGGCCGTACATCCTGGCCAGGTCCGCCTCCAGGTCGCTGGCCTTGAAGTCCTTGCCCGCCTTGACGCTCAGGTCGCGCTCCACCGCCTCCGCGTTGAAGCCCTCGCTGGCCACCACCTCCACATCCCGGATCGGCGGCGCCGCCAGCTCGCGGGCCCCGCGCTGCGCGGCCCACGCGGCGTAGGCTTCGCCCCCCACCGCGAGGCGGGAGAGCTCGCCCGACTTCGCCGTCGCCGCCTTGACGCCGCGCGCGATGATCTCGGCCTTGGCATCGAAATCGGCCGAGCCGAAGCCGGCCAGGTCGGGCTCGATCAGGACGTCGCGAGGCGTCAGCTCGCCGAGCGACCGGCGCACGTTCTGCTCGGTCAGCAGGTTGATCGACTGGCCGGCGACGTCGATCACGCTGCGAATCTGGTCGCGGGTCTTGAGCGGCGTGCCGAGGTTCACGGCGATCACGAGCTCGCCGCACAGCTCGCGGCCGATGTCCACCGGCAGGTTGCGCACCAGCCCGCCGTCGACGTAGACGCGGCCCTCGATCTCCACCGGCGCGATGATCGCCGGGAGCGACATGCTGGCGCGCATCACCCTGGGCAGGTCGCCCTTGCTGAAAACGTGCATCTCGCCGGTCTCCAGGTTCGTGGCGACCGCGCGATAGGGCGTCGGCAGGGCATCGAAATCGAGCAAGGCGACGGAGGCGCCGGGGCCGACGAGATGCTTCAGGAACAGCTCGAACTTGTAGCCCGCCGAGGCGCCGGCGGGCAGCTGCACCTTGCCGTCGTTGTAGCCCAGCGTGAAGTCGAACAGCGGCCGGTAGTCGTCGCGCTTCATCCGCTCCGGAATCTCGGCCCGCGGCGGCAGGTCGTCGAACAGCGCGCCGAGGTCGGTGGCGCCGACGATCTCCTGCATGCGCGCCGGGCCGACCCCGGCGGCAAAAGCGCCGCCCACCAGCGCGCCCATGCTGGTGCCGACGACGCAGTCGACCGGCACCTTCAGCTGCTCCAGGACCTGCAGGACGCCGACGTGGGCGAGCCCGCGGGCGCCGCCGCCGGAGAGGACCAGCGCCACGCGCGGGCGCTTGGCCTCCGCCGCGGACGCGGCGATGGCGGCAGGCGCCGGAACGAGAAGGGTCAGCGCGGCTGCGACCAGAGCGCAGCGGATCGGGAAGGACATGGCATGCTCCAATGCACACGAACGTGCGGCGCCATTCTAAGGCGAGTTGAATTATCTTTCTTGAGATCGATCAAACCTGCCCGGCGCCCGCGGTGGCGCTGGCGGGCGCGCGCTAGGATCTCTCGACGCAGAGACGCGGAGGCGCGGAGACGAAGCCAGGAGGATGTTCTGCGCGCCGCCGCGCCTCCGCGGTCGAAGCAGCCGCCTGCCGACGGCCAGCGCCCGCCGTCGGTCCGATCGATGATGAGGTGATTCATGACTTCGACGTCCGTTGGCGACGCGCTGCTGTCGATCGCACGGTCCGCCCGGCAGTTCGATCGCGGCGGCTGTCTTCCAATGCGGCTGGGGGAAGCGCAGATCGGCTGGGTGGCGCGGGACCTGGCCGATCGCCTCGCGACGTTTGCCGGCGTCTTCCGGGTTTCCGCCGACGACGTCGCGTTCGCGCCGGCGTTGAACGAGCCCGACCGGCGCACCGCGGCGCTGGCCCTCGCCGTCGGGACGCTGGTGGCGGAAGGCCGCATCACCGGCATCCGCCACGAGCGCTACGCGGTGCGCAGCCGCTTCGACGATCCGCCGCTGTTCGAGGTCGAGCGCGCGGCGGCGCGCCCGTTCGGCTTCACGACCTGGGCCGCGCACGTGAACGGCGTCACCGACGGCGGGCGCAGCATGTGGATCGCGCGCCGCAGCCCGGGAAAGCCGATCGACCCGGGCCTGCTCGACAACCTCGTCGGCGGCGGCATCGCGGCCGGCCACGGGGTCGCCGAAACGGTGATCAAGGAGTGCTGGGAGGAAGCCGGCATCGCCGCGCCGCTGGCCCGGCTCGCGCAGCCCGCCGGCACCGTGAGCCTCCTGCGCCAGGTGCCGGAAGGCGTCCAGGCCGAGACGATCTTCGTCCACGACCTGTGGCTGCCGCCCGAGTTCGAGCCGCGCAACACCGACGGCGAAGTGGCCGGATTCGAGCGTGTCGCCGCCGCCGACCTGCCTCGGCGCCTCGCCGAGGGCGGTTTCACCTGCGACTCGGCGCTCGTGATTCTCGACTTCCTGTTGCGCCAAGGCCATCTGCGGCCGGACCAGCCGGGCTACGATGCGCTGGCGGCCGCGTTGCGCGGGTCCGGATCCCCTGCGGAAGGCTGACGCCCGGCCCGTCAGCCGGCCGCGCCGCCGCGGCCGAACAGCAGCTGCGCGACCCGCTCCCGGCCGAGCGCCCGGACCAGCTCGGCGCCGATGCAGTAGAGCAGCAACGAAAACGTCATCCATAGGCTGACCGCCCAGAAGTGCGGCCAGGAGGTCTCCGCGAGCAGTCGCCGATGCGAGGCGATCAGCGCTCCGGACTCGCGCCACAGCGGGATCAGCTCCTCCAGATACCGGAACGCCAGCACGATCAGGCCGTAGACCAGACTCTTCCACACGATCGAGACCAGCCGCGGCCGCCGGACGAAGCGATTCGTGAGCGGCAGCGCGTCGGCGATCAGCACCGCCTTGGCGACGATCAAGGCGCCGACCACCGCGACCGCGGTGCCGCCAACGGTAATCCGGTAGCCCTCCAGCAGCAGAACCTGCGTCACCCGGCCGAGCAGCAGGATGGCCAGGAAAAAGACGAACACGGGCAGCGCCTCGCGGAACTCGTGAATCAGGAAAGCAGCGGCTCGGTTCATGCATGGCTCCCGTGATCGGCAGGCGCAGTCGATCGGAGCATATCAGGGCATCCTCCTCACGCGCTGCCGTGGCCGGTAGGGATGTCCCCGGCGCGGCGCGTGAAGCAACGACGGGCCTCGCGCCCGGCCGGTCCGGGGGTTCAAAAACGAATGCCGAGGCCCAGATACGGCCCGCGCGCGGCGATGTCCCAGACGGTACCGTTGTCCTTGAAATCCCAGTACAGGTAGCGATACCCGATCCGCGCGACGAAATCCTTTCTGAACTCCCAGTCGACGCCGGCGATGAACTGGTAAGTGAGATCGGAGCCCCCGCCGCCCGCGTCAACGTAGCCGAGCAGCGAAACCTGCTTGCTCAGCGGGTGCAGCACCCGCGCGCCGACGACGAAATCCGTCCAGTCCTCGGAGCCGCTGGCGCTGCGCGCGCCGCCCGGGAAAACGATCCCCGGCGTGAACTGCGCCGTGAGGTCCAGATCGAGATCCAGCTTGGTGTAGCGCAGGGCACCGAGCACGTCCACCTTGGTCGCCTCGTCGAGCACGCGGTAGCCGACCGTGCCCTGGTAGACGTACATGCTGGCCGTCGCGTCCAGCTGGCCGTTGATCCCCACGACGCCGCCGGGACCGCTCACCGCGCCGGAGTTGCTGTTTTCGAGCCGCATGTAGACGCCCTCGAACGCGAAGCCCCAGCGGCCCTTCTGGGCGGCGAAAACGCCCATGAAGCCGGCGTCAAGGTTGTCGAGAATCTGGTCGAACGAAACGTCGAGGCCGGCGGTCACGCCGCGCAGGCCGACGGTGCCGTCCATGCCGGCGGCAAACAGATAGGGCGTCACCTCGAACTGCCACGGATCGCTTTCGGCGGCCACGGCGTGCGCGCTCGCGAATGACGCGAAACATAGCGATCCTGCGGTTACCGCGAGAGGAATGCGCATAAACTTTCCCCGGTCGATCGAGCGTCGGAATCACGGCCGGCGGATCAGCGAGCAAGACGCCTCCGCCCGCCGGCCATGGTTTGTTGCCGATTCGCGCAGCTTACTCCGCCTTCGCCTTCTCCTGCATCGCGGCTTGCAGCCGCTTGATGTCCTCGGGCGAGAGCTGCGGGCGATCGACCTTGACCGTCAGCTTGTGGAGCCTGGCAGTCAGCGGGAACGGCGGCTTGTAGTCCGCGTCGTTCACGCCCGTGAGCGTGTCCGAGCCGATGTCGAACGCTTCGTCCCATTGCAGGATCATCGGCAGCGTCTTCTCCATCCGCCTGGTCGCGACTTCCTTGCCGTTCACCTTCAGCGTTCCGGTGCCCGGGCGGCCGACGCCGCTGAAGCTGTTGAACGCGAGCGTGCCGGGGCCGATTCCCTCGTACTTGAAGTCGAACTCCACCGTGTGGCGGCCCGGCGAGAGCGCCTCGGGCGCTTCCCACTTGATCCGCTCGAGGTCGACCAGGTTCCACAGGAAAACGGGTTTGCCCTTGAGCAGGTAGAAGCCGTAGCCGGCGAAGCGCCCGCCCGAGGTCAGGATCATGCCCTCCGCCCCGCCCGACGGCACCTCGATGTCGGCGGTGATCGTGTACGAGGTGTTGAGCAGAAGCGGCGAGTCGCCTTGCGGCAGCCCCGTCATCGGCCGCGTGTAGACGAACTCGCTGCGTCCGG
>CAZGTK010000093.1:0-8021 GCA_964528415.1 uncultured Burkholderiales bacterium
ATGCCCTGCTCGGCCTCGGGCATCGCGCAGCCGACGATCACGTCCTCCACCGCCGCCGGGTCGACGCCGGGGGCGCGCGCCAGCACCGCCTGCAGCACGTGCGCCAGCATCGAGTCCGGCCGCACCGTGCGCATGACGCCGCGCGGCGCCTTGCCGACCGGGGTGCGCGCCACCGCGACGATGTAGGCATCCTCAACTTGTCGTGCCATTTTCTGTCTCCGTATCGGTTATCGCCGAGACACCGATGAGAGGGAAAGCAGCGCCGTGCGAACGGGCCCTTCCCTGCATCCCCGGCGTCCTCTGCGGCTCAATCATCCCGTCCTCAGTTCCGCAGCGGCTTGCCGGTCTTGAGCGTGTGCTCGATGCGCTGCTGGGTCTTCTCGGTCGCCAGCAGCTCCATGAACGCCTCGCGCTCGAGATCGAGCAGCCACTGCTCGTCCACCAAGCTGCCCGGCGTGACATCGCCGCCGCACAGCACGTGCGCCACCTTGCTGCCGACGAGGAAGTCGTGCTCGGAAATGAAGCCGCCCGCCAGCAGGTTCGCCATGTGCGCCTTGAACGTGGCCACGGCGGAATCCCCCGCGACCGGGATGTCGACCGGCTTCAGCGGCGGCCGGTAGCCCGCCTCCGCCAGGGCGCGCAGCTCGGCCTTGGCGACGTGCAGCAGCTCGAAGCGGTTCATCACCACGCGATCGCACGGCGTCAGGTAGCCGAGCTCCCTGGCGTTCTCCGCGCTGCGCGCGACCTGGGCGGTGGCGATGGTCTCGAACGCGCGGCGCAGGTGCGGGAACAGATCGCCGCCGCGCGCCTCCTGCGCCGCCCGCAGCGTGTACTCCTTGCAGCCGCCGCCGGCCGGCAGCAGGCCGACGCCGACCTCCACCAGCCCGATGTAGCTCTCCAGCGTCGCCACCGCGCGGTCGCAGTGCATGATGAACTCGGTGCCGCCGCCGAGCGCCATGCCGTCGACCGCGGCCACCGTCGGCACCATCGAGTACTTGAGCTGCTGCGTGGTGTGCTGGAACTGCTCCACGACGCGCTCGATGCGCGCCAGGATCGGCGCCTGCAGCCGGTCGGCCATGTTGAGCGAGCGCGCCGCCTTCATGATGAGCGAGGTCGCCTCGCGCCGGAACTTCTTCACCATCTTGTCCAGCGCCGACGGCGGCTCGCCTTTCTTCTTCATGCTGTCCGTGACCTTGGAGAGGTTGGCGCCGAGCGAGAACGGCGGCTCGGTCTGCCAGATCACGAGACCCATGTAGCGCTTCTCGGCTTCGTCGAGCGCCTGCAGCGTGCCGTCGAGCACGTCGTCGCCGATGGTGTGCTGCTTCGACTTGAACGACAGGATCGCGATGTCGTCGCCGGTGTGCCAGCACCTCACCGCGTCGGTCTCGAAGATCGTGTGGCCGTAGGTCGCCTCTTCCCCGACCACCCGGTCCGGGAACGGCTGACGCCGGTAGACCGGCAGCGGCGAGCGGCCCTGGTAGCCGGTCGTGGCCGGCGAGTACGAGCCGTCCTTGGTGTGGACGCCGCTGCGGTTGGGGTCGGCGGCCCAGTCGGGCAGCGGGACGTCGGCCATGGTCTTGCCGGCCTTGATGTCCTCGGCGATCCAGCCCGCCACCTGGCTCCAGCCGGCCTGCTGCCAGATCTCGAACGGGCCTTCCTTCCAGCCGAAGCCCCAGCGGATCGCCAGGTCGACGTCGCGCGCGTTGTTGGCGATGTCCTGCAGGTGATGGGCGCAGTAATGCCAGACGTCGCGGTGGCAGGCCCAGATGAACTGCGCCTGCGGATGCGGGCTCGCGCGGAGCGCCTGGAATTTTTCGGCGACGTTTTTGTTCTTGAGCAGCGCGACGACCGTCTCGTCGGCCTCGGCGTCGGCCGGGACGTAGTCCTTCTTCGCCAGGTCGAGGACGTGAATGTCCTTGCCCTTCTTCACGTAGACGCCGCGCCGGCTCTTCTGCCCCAGCGCGCCCTGGTCGATCAGGGCCTGCAGCCACTCGGGCGTCCGGTAGTACTTGTGCCAGGGGTCGGCCGGCAGCGTGTCCTGCATCGTCTTCACGACGTGGGCGAAGGTGTCGAGGCCGACCACGTCGGCGGTGCGGAAGGTGGCGCTCTTGGGCCGGCCCAGCAGCGGGCCGGTCAGCTTGTCGACGACGTCGAAGCGCAAGCCCAGGCGCTGGGCGTGGTGCACGGTCGCCATCATCGAGAAAACGCCGACGCGGTTGGCGATGAAGTTGGGCGTGTCTTTGGCGCGGATGACGCCCTTGCCGAGGCTGGTGACAAGGAAGGCCTCCAGGTCGTCGAGGACCCGCGCGTCGGTGTAGGCCGTCGGGATCAGCTCCACCAGGTGCAGGTAGCGCGGCGGATTGAAGAAATGCACGCCGCAGAACCGCGCGCGCTGCCCTTCCGGCATGCCCTCGGAGAGCGCCTTGATCGACAGGCCCGAGGTGTTGCTGGCGAAGATGGTGCTCTCGCCCAGGTGCGGCGCGACCCGGCGATAGAGGTCCAGCTTCCAGTCCATGCGCTCGGAAATGGCCTCGATGACGACGTCGCAGTCCTTGAGCAGCTCGAGGTGCTGGTCGTAGTTGGCCGCGCGGATGTATTTCGCGTGGTCCTTGGTCGCGATCGGGCTGGGGTCGAGCTTCCTGAGTCCGTCGATCGCCTTCGAAACGTTGGCGTTGGGATCGCCGTCCTTGGCAGGCAGCTCGAAAAGGATCGGCTGCACGCGGGCGTTGGCGAGCTGGGCCGCGATCTGGGCGCCCATGACGCCAGCGCCGAGGACGGCGACTTTGCGGACTTGCAGGGGTGCGGTCGAGGTCATGATGCGGTTTCCGGGAAATGAGCGTCCTGGGGTGGTGCCGCGCCGGCGGGGAGGCCGGCGGACCGGCAAGTTGCCGCGGGCGGCGGCGTCGCCGCCGCCCGCGCCTGCTTCAGAAGCTGTGCGAGAACTGCACGCCGATGACGTCCACCGAGCTGTCGTACTCACCCACCACGCGGGTGCCGACCAGGCCGTTGGCCTCGGTCTTGTTGATGACCGGGTCGTCGACGAAGATGTGCGTGTAGCCGACGTCGATGGCGCTGTTCGGGGCCAGCTTGTACTGCACGCCGATCGCCAGCCACCAGCGGCTTTCGTCCGGAATGCGCACCGTGCGGAACTGGTCCGAGACCGGCGTCTCGTCGTAGGCGACGCCGAAGCGCAGCTTGATCCGGTCGCTGTGCTTGTAGTTCGCGCCCACCGCGAAGCGCCAGGTGTCGTCCCAGTTCTCCGGCGTCAGGCTCAGCGTCGCCCCGGTCGGGCCGATCACGCGCAGCTCCTCGAACTGGCTCCAGTTGGTCCAGGCGATGTCGGCCAGCAGGTCCCACTTCGAATTGAGCTGGTGCGCCGCGCTGAACGTCAGGATGTCCGGCAGCGTCACGTCGGCCTTCGCCGACAGGATGCTGGTGGCGCCGCCGGTGGCGGCCAGGATGTCGCTGCCCTGAACGTCGCCCTCGATGGTGTAGCTGATGCGGGACTGGTAAGCGGCGCCGAGGCGCGTCGCCGGCGTCGCCTGCCACAGCACGCCGAGGCTGAAGCCGTAGCCCCAGTCGTCGCCTTCCAGCTTGGTCACGCTGCCGGTGAAGCCCTGGTTGGTCAGCTCCGCGTCCGCTTTCTGCGCGCGCAGGCCGAAGCCGATGGAGAAGTCGGGCGAGGCCTTGTACGAGACGGTCGGCGTAATCGCCAGCGTCTTCAGCTCGGACTTGATGCCCTGAAACTGGCCCACCCACGGCGTGTCGTACTCCGTCTTCAGGCCGAACGGCGCGTTGATGCTCATGCCGAGCGACCATTTGTTGTCGATGGCGTGGGCGTAGTAGAGCGCCGGCAGCAAGGCCCAGTCGCCCGCGTCGCCGCCGTTGCCGGCGAGCGGCGGCAGGCCCGGCGGGGTGAAGCCGACCGGCAACGGGACGCCGGTCCCGGTCGTGTAGGAGGACCCGCGGTCCTGGAACTCGGCCTTGGGCTTGATCGCGTTCAGCGAGAAGGCGAAATCCCGCCCCTTCAGGAACGCCATGCCCGCCGGGTTGAAGTAGATCGTGCTGGCATCCTCCGCCGCCGCCGCCGTGCCGGCGTACGCGTTGCCCAGCTGGCTGGCGTTCTGCTCCAGCAGCTGGAAACCCGACGCCCACGCCCCGCCGGATGCACCGGCCAGCACGCCGGCCGCCCCCAGGGCGGCGCACAGGGGTTTCAACACAGGTTTCATCGCTCTCATGCTCCTCTCTGATTGAAAGTGCGTCTTACTTTCTTGTCGAGCCGCCACGCACCCGGCGGGCTCTCAACCTGGTCTCAGGTTCCTCAGTCGCTTCCCGGCGGCACCGGCCGCGGGCGCCGGTCCGCGTCTACCGCGACGTAGGTTAGCACTGCTTCGGTCACCTTGACACACAGCTCCTCGGCCCGATGGCGCTGGGCGTAGACCTCGACATCCACCGTGATGGAGGTCCGCCCGACCCGGATCACCTTGGCGTAGAAACTGACCAGGTCGCCGACCAGCACCGGCTGCTTGAAAACGAAGTTGTTGACCGCCACCGTCGCGACGCGGCCGCGGGCCCGGCGAATCGCCGGGATGCTGCCCGCGATGTCCACCTGCGACATGATCCAGCCGCCGAAGATATCCCCGGCATAGTTGGCGTCGGCCGGCATCGGCACCACCCGCAGCACGGGGTCCCGGCCCGCCGGCAGCTCGGTATAGGTCGGCTCGCGCTCAGCCACGGCGGCGCTCCTCGTTGGTGTGCCGGATGCCGGCGCGGGACACGCCATCCGGCGCGCGGCCCGCCGCGATCGGGAACACGTCGACCCTCGGGCTGACGGCCATCTCCGCGCGCCTCAGCCGACGAAGAGGTCCGTGAACAGCGGCACGCCGGGGCGGCACGCGTAGGCGTCGAAATCGGTGACGCCGGCCTCGCGCAGCACGTCCTCGTCGATGAAGAAGTTGCCGGTGCAGGACTTCGCGTCGCGGGTGAGGATGGCGTGGGCGGCGTCCGCCATGATGGCCGGCTTGCGGCTCGCGTCCAGCACCGCTTTCGGGAAGTTGAACTCGATCGCCGCGGTGGCGATGGTGGTGCGCGGCCACAGCGAGTTCACCGCGATCCCGGCGCCCTTGAGCTCGGCGGCCATGCCCAGCGTGCACATGCTCATGCCGTACTTGGAGATGGTGTAGGCGACGTGGTCCTTGAACCAGCGCGCATCGATATTGAGCGGCGGCGACAGCGTCAGGATGTGGGCGTTCGACGACTTCTCGAGGTGCGGGATGCACGCCCGGCTCGCGGCGAAGGTGGCGCGCACGTTGACGCCCAGCATCAGGTCGAAGCGCTTGACCGGCGTGTTGCGCGTACCCGCCAGCATGATGGCGCTGGCGTTGTTGACCAGCACGTCGATGCCGCCGAAATGGCCCGCCGCCCGGTCGATGGCCGCCTCGACCGCATCCTCGTCGCGCACGTCGAGCTGGATCGCGAGGCCCTGTCCGCCGGCCTTCACGATCTCGTCGCACACGGTGTGGATCGTCCCCGGCAGCTTCGCGTGCGGCTCGGCGGTCTTGCCGGTGACGACGACGTGCGCGCCGTCGCGCGCGCAGCGCAGCGCGATCTCGCGGCCGATGCCGCGGCTTGCGCCGGTGATGAAGACGGTCTTTCCCTTCAGGCTCGGCATTCTGGCCTCTTTCCCTGTTTTCTCGCCACGGAGGCGCGGGGACGCCGAGACGGGCAGGTAACCGCCAGGCACGCAAAGGACGCGAGGCGAACCGAATGGCCGCACCCAGGAACCTTTCGTTCGCGTCCCTCGCGACGAGCAGGCCTTGCCTTTCTCCGCGCCGCTGCGTCTGCGCCGTTCATAACGAGCATTATCGTCCGGAAAAACGCGGCGCGCGCTTCTCGACGAACGCCGCGATGCCCTCGGCGGCGTCGGCCGTGGCCGCGCAGCGCGCGAACGCCGCGATCTCGGCGGCGAGCTGCTCCGCCAGCGGACGCGCCGCGTTGCCGTACATCAGCGCCTTGGCCTCGCCGTAGGCCCGCGTCGGCCCCGCGGCGAGCCGCGCCGCCAGGCCCGCGGTGCGCTGCGCCAGCTCGGCCGCGGGAACCGCCCAGTTGATGAGGCCGAGCCGCAGCGCCGCCCCGGCGTCGAAGGTCTCCGCCAGCAGCGCGAGTTCCATCGCCTTCTTCTCCCCGACGACGCGCGGCAGAAAAGCGGTGGAGCCGCCGTCGGGATTGACGCCGATCCGGGTGTAGGCCAGGTTGAACTTGGTGTCGTCCGCCGCGATCGCGAGATCCGCCGCCAGCATCAGGCTCACGCCGGCGCCGGCCACCGAGCCGTGGACGCTGGCGAGCACCGGTTTCGGCATCGTGCGCAGGGCGACGATGGCGGCGTTGAGATCCGGCCCGACCGACAGGATCAGCTCCGGCAGGTCGGCGATGTGCTGGTGGAACAGCTTGACGTCGCCGCCGGCGAGGAACGCGGGCCCCTCGCCGCGCAGGACGACCGCCCGGATCGCGTCGTCGGCCGCCAGCGCCCGCGTGGCGGCGCGCAGCTCGGCCATCATCTCGCCGTTCATGGCGTTGAGCGCCGCCGGCCGGTTGAGCGCCAGCGTCGCCACCGCGCCGTCGCGGTGGACCCGGACCGTCTCGCTCACGCGGTCTTCCTCAGCCGCGCGGCTTCCGCTTCGGGCTTCCGGGCGATGCCGAAATCGGGCTCGAAGTCGTCCACCATGATGACCTCGCGCCGCAGCCGCCTGAGCTCCGCGAGCCGCTCGCGCTCGGCCTCGGTGATGACGCCGGCCTCCTGCGCCAGCTTCGCATCGTCCTCGCCGCGCCCCGGCTGGATCTCGCCGCGCTTGATCGCGGCGCGGATGCGCGCCTCGGCTTCCTCGCACTCGATCGCGAGCCGCATCGCCGCGTCGAGCTGCGCCAGCGGCTCGTGGGCCGCGTGCGGGACGTACATGCCCGCCGTCAGCCGATCGCGCGCGGCGGAGGGCTTGAGCAGCAGCTCGACCAGCTCGTGCCCGGTGCGGTCGCTCGGCGCCCGCTCCCGGCGGCCGAGCGGCAGGCACACCGCCTGCAGCGCCCAGGCCAGCGGCCGGCTCGGGAAGTTGGCGATCAGGCCGCCGAGCGCGCTCTGCAGGCGGTGCAGCGAATCGTCCAGCGCCCAGCGCACCAGCGGCAGATCCTCGGCCTGCCTTCCCTCGTCCTCGTAACGCTTGAGCACGCTGGAGGAAAGGTACAGCTCGGAGAGCACGTCGCCGAGCCGGGCGGAGAGCTTCTCGCGCCGCTTCAGGCTGCCGCCCAGCACGAGCATCGCGATGTCCGCCGCGAAGGCGAGCGCCGCGGCGTAGCGCGTGAGCTTCTGGTAGTAGCGCTTGAGCTCCGGCGCGCCCGGGACCGCGGCGCCGCGCCCGCCGGTCAGCCCCAGCACGAAGGCGCGCGCCGCGTTGGTCGCGACGAAGCCGATATGGCCCCACAGCGCCGCGTCGAACTCCCGCGCCGCCTTGGCCGGGTCTTGCTCGCGCACGGCGGCGATCTCCTTCAGCACGAAGGGATGGCAGCGGATCGCGCCCTGGCCGAATATGATCATGCTGCGCGTGAGGATGTTGGCGCCCTCGACCGTGATCGCCACCGGCGTCACCTGGTACGAGCGTCCCAGATAGTTCTTCGGCCCCAGGCAGATGCCCTTGCCGCCGTGGACGTCCATGGCGTCGTTGACGACCTGGCGGCCGCGCTCGGTGAGATGGTACTTCACGATCGCGGAGATCACCGCGGGCTTCTCGCCCAGGTCCACGGCGCCGGCGGTCATCACGCGCGCGGCGTCCATCAGGTAGGCGTTGCCGCCGATGCGCGCCAGCGCTTCCTCGACGCCCTCGAAGCGGCCCACCGGCGTCTTGAACTGGACCCGCACGCGGCCGTAGGCGCCGCTCGCGAACGCCGCCACCTTGGCGCCGCCGGTCGCCGACGCGGGCAGCGAGATCGAGCGGCCCGCGGCGAGGCACTCCATCAGCATGCGCCAGCCCTGG
>CAZGTK010000094.1:0-7941 GCA_964528415.1 uncultured Burkholderiales bacterium
GTCGCGGCCGACGGCCAGGCGCGCGCGAGCTCCGGCTCGGTCTCCCAGAGCAGCGCGAGGGGCGCCAGCATCGGCGAGCGGGCCGGCAGGTCGCCGGCCCAGTCCGGCGGCGCCGCGGGGCAGTGTCGCGCAGTCATTGGTCGGCTAATATAGCGCGCTTCGATCGTCGGACGGGACTGGATGGTGGAGCGCATCGACTGCGCCGTGATCGGCGCCGGCGTGGTGGGACTCGCGGTCGCCCGCGAACTCGCCCTCGCCGGGCGCGAGGTGATCGTGCTGGACAGGGCCGGCGCGATCGGCACCGAGACCAGCTCGCGCAACTCGGAGGTGATCCACGCCGGCATCTACTATCCTGCCGGCAGCCTGAAGGCGCGCCTGTGCGTCGCCGGCAAGCGCCTGCTCTACCGCTACTGCAGCGAGCGCGGCATCCCACACGCGCGCCTCGGCAAGCTGCTGGTCGCCACCGCCGCCGCGGAGGTTCCCGCGCTCGAAGGCTACGCCCGGTCCGCCGCCGCCAACGGCGTCGACGATCTGGCGTGGCTCAGCGCCGAGCGCGTCGCCGAGATCGAGCCCGCGGTGCGCTGCGTCGCGGCGCTGCATTCGCCCTCCACCGGCATCGTCGACAGCCACGCGCTGATGCAGTCGCTCCAGGGCGACGCGGAGAATGCCGGCGCCACGCTCGTGTTCCGCAGCCCGGTGGAGCGCGGCGCCGCCGGCGATGACGGCATCGACCTGCAGGTGGGCGGCGCCGAGCCGATGGCGATTCGCTGCCGCAGCGTGGTGAACTGCGCGGGTCTTGCCGCGCCCGCGCTGGCTCGCACGATCGCGGGCGTGCCCGACGCGCGCGTTCCGCGCGCCTATTTCGCCAAGGGTCATTACTTCACGCTGGCCGGACGCTCGCCGTTCGGACGGCTGATCTATCCGATGGCCGAGGCGGGCGGGCTCGGCGTGCACGTCACGCTCGACCTGGCCGGGCAGGCGCGCTTCGGCCCCGACGTCGAATGGATCGACGAGGTCGACTACGCGTTCGACGAGCGGCGGGCCGAGCGGTTCTACGCCGCCATCCGGCGCTACTACCCGGACCTGCCCGACGGCGCCCTGCAGCCGGGCTACACGGGCGTGCGGCCCAAGATCGTCGGCCCCGGCGCGCCCGCCGCCGATTTCGTCATCGACGGCCCGGCCGCGCACGGCGTGGCGGGGCTGGTGAACCTGTTCGGTATCGAATCGCCGGGGCTGACCGCGTCGCTGGCGATCGCCGGCGAGGTCGCGGCGCGGCTCGGGGACCGCTGAAGGCGGCCGCGTCGCCGACAGGCTAGAAGCCGACCGTCGCCTTGCCGACGTCGATGGTGACGTTGGGCCGGTCGAGCAATGCCGCCGCGCAGCGGGCCAGCTCCCGCGCCCAGGGCGTCTGACGCTTGAATTCGCCGGAGCCCACGGCGCGCGCCAGGTTGAGCACCTTGTCCACCGCCAGCGCCTTGCCCACCGGGTTGAAGACCTCCTCGCCCGCCTTGCCGAGCTCGGCGTCCAGCCAGCGATGCGCGTCCTCGGCCGACAGCGACTGCACATCGTCGGCGGACAGGCGCAGCTCGAACTCCTCCCCGTTACCGAATACGACCTTGACGTGGTACATGCGCGTGCTCTCCCCCGGTTTTCGTGGCAGGCGTTGCCGGGGGATTGTAGCGCCGTTCCGCGATCCCCGCCCGCACCGGCTCAGCCGGCCCCCTCGGCCTCCTTGAGCCGCGCCAGCGCCCGCTCCGCCGCGCGTCGGCCCTCGGCGATCGCCGCCCGGCCGCGGTCGTAGTCCATGAGGCCGACCCGCGCCAGGCGCGGTGTCACCAGCAGATCGGCCGGCTCGCCGGCAAGGCGGCTGCGCGTCACCCGCACCTGCATGATATTGATGCTGGAGGCGACCACGTCCAGCAGCGACGGCAGCCCCTCGCCCTCGTCGCGGCCGAGCCCGAGCGTGCGCTTGAGCTGGTCCAGCCACGACGCATCCGCGCCCGCCGGCGTGGAGTCGGCCAGCGCGCGGCGCACGCTGCGCGCCGGCAGGTGGCGACCGATCAGGTCCGAGTTGAGGTCCACGCCGATGACGAAATCGGCGCCGAGCGCGCGCGCCAGCGTGACCGGCACCGGGTTCACCAGACCGCCGTCGACCAGCAGGCGACCCTCCACGCGGGCCGGCGAGAACAGCCCCGGCAACGCGATCGACGCGCGCACCGCCTCCACCGCCGGCCCCTCCTGCAGCCAGACTTCGTTGCCGGTCTCGAGATCGGTGGCGACGGCGGCGAAGGGCTTCGGCAGGTCCGCGATCCCCTTGCCCTTGAGATGGCCGGCGAGGAAGGCCATGAGCCGCTCGCCCTGAATCAGCCCGCCCTCGAGCGTGAAATCGAGCAGGCTGACGACGCGTTTCCAGTCGAGGGCGAGCACCCATTCCTCGAAGCCGTCGAGGTCGCCGTGGACGTAGATCGCCCCCACCAGCGCGCCGACCGACGAGCCGCAGACGACGTCCGGCTCGATGCCGGCCTCCTGCAGCGCGCGGATGACGCCGATGTGGGCCCAGCCGCGGGCGGAGCCGCTGCCGAGGGCGAGCCCGATCCGGCGCTTGCGCTTGCGCGTCATCGGCCCGCGCTCGCCGGCTGCCGCCCCGCGGGCGCGCAGCTCGCGAGAAAATCGGCCAGCGCCCGCTCCCATTCCGGGCTGACGAAGAAGAACGCCTCGTTGTGGCCGCCGCGCATGACGACGAAGCGCTTGGGCTCGGGCGCGGCCGCGTAAAGGCGCTCGCCGTGGGGGAACGGCACGATCTCGTCGTCGCGGCTGTGGGCGACCAGCACGGGCGCGCGCACGGTCCCGACGTAGTCGAGCGTCGGGTATTGGATGCGCGCGAGCCACTTCACCGGCAGGATCGGATAGAGCTCCTGCCCCAGATCGGGGATCGACGTGAAGGCCGACAGCAACACCAGCGCCCGCGGCTCCGTCTGCGACGCCAGCCGCGCCGCGACCGCCGCGCCGAGCGATTCCCCGAACAGCACCACGTCCGCCGGCGCGACGCCGCGCTGGCGCACGAGGTAGTCCCATGCCGCATCGCCGTCGAGGTAAGTGCCCGCTTCGCTCGGGCTGCCGTCACTGCGGCCGTAACCGCGATAGTCGAAGATCAGCGTGTCGTAGCCGAGCCGCGCGAACTGCGCCAGCGAATCGAGCCGGTGGGAGATGTTGCCGGCGTTGCCGTGGAAGAAGAGGACCACGCCGCGCGGCGCCGGCGCCTTCACGTACCAGGCGTGCAGGCGCACGCCGTCCGCCGCGGTGAGCTGCAGCTCGTCGTATTCGAGGCCGATGGCGCCGGGCGTCGCGATCAGCTCGCGGCCCGCCTCGGGGAAATAAACCAGCTTCGGCTGGGCGACGTAGGCCCCCGCCACCAGCACGGCGTAGACGCATCCGGCGATGAGGGCAACGTTCAGGATCATGCGCGGCACGGGGCGGAGGGCCGACCCCCACCGCTATAATAGGCCGCTTTGCACGTCCACACGACCGAAGGGAGCCGTAATGAACCTCGACCGGGTGTCGTCGGGCCGCGATCTGCCCAACGATTTCAACGTCATCATCGAAATTCCCATGCACGGGGTCCCGGTGAAGTACGAAGTGGACAAGGAGACGGGGGCGCTGTTCGTCGACCGCTTCCTGTCCACGGCCATGTTCTACCCGTGCAACTACGGCTACATCCCGCATACGCTGTCCGACGACGGCGACCCCGTGGACGTGCTGGTGGTGACCCCGATTCCGGTGATTCCCGGCGCCGTCGTGCGTTGCCGGCCGGTCGGCATGCTGCGCATGGAGGACGAGGCCGGCGACGACGCCAAGCTGATCGCGGTGCCGATCGACAAGCTTTCGGGGCAGTATCGCGACATCGAGACGCCGCGCGACTTCCCCGACGCGGTGCTTTCGCAGATCGCCCACTTCTTCGACCACTACAAGGACCTGGAACCCGGCAAGTGGGTCAAGATCAAGGGCTGGGTCGGTCCCGAGGAGGCAAAGGCGGAGATCCTCGACGGCGTGAAGCGGTTCAAGAGCGCCAAGAAGAAGCCGGCGTTTTAGGGCGGCGAGCCGGCGCACGGGGCGGGGGCCCTCCTGCCCGCTTCGTTCTGGCGGCCGCCCGGCCCGCGTCGCGCCCGAGGAATGCGCATCGTTTCACCCCGGCGCGGGCGCCTCGCGCGGCCCTGCGTCCCGCTGGCGAGCCCGCCAACGCGAACTAGACTGGTAGTAGGAAGGCGTTCGGGCCGCGCGCCGCGTGGCGCGCGGGTGTGATGTACCAGCAATGGAGGACGCCATGGTACCGGAAGCCAAAGAAGGCAAGGTCACCGGTACGAAACAACCGGTGACGACGCCGGCTCCGGCGCAGCCCTTGGCCCCGTTCGGGGAGATGGAGCGGTTCATGGACCGCCTGTTCCCGCGGGGGTGGCTGCGGCCGTTCGGATGGGAGCCGGCCGTTTGGGGCGAGATGCCCCAGCTGTTCGAACCCAGCGCACTTCGGGTCGACGTGATCGACAAGGAGACCGAAGTGGTGATCCGGGCCGAGGTCCCCGGCATCGACAAGAAAGACCTCGAAATCTCGCTCGACGACAACCTGCTGACGATCCGCGGCACGGCCGCGCGCGAACTAAAGGAAGAGAAGGAGAACTACTTCCGGCGTGAAATCGCCCGCGGTGAACTGTCGCGCACGATCCTGCTGCCGACCGGCGTGGACGCCGCCAAGGCCCAATCCGAGCTCAAGGACGGCGTGCTCGAGCTGCGGCTGCCGAAGATCGAGAAAGCCAGCCGCGTGCGCATCCCGGTCGGATGAGCGCGCGAGGGGCGGCAAGCCCGGCTGCGGCCGGGCTTTTTTGCGCCTCGGCGCCGGGCCTATAATCGACGCACCGTCCGCATTGCCGTTTCCGGAGGACCGCCATGAGCGCCGCCGCCCCCGCCCCCCACGCCGACGAGCCCATCGTGCTGCGCCACGACGACGGCGCCGTCGCCACGCTCACGCTCAACCGGCCGAAGCAGTTCAACGCGCTCTCGCAGGCGCTGCTCGCCGAGCTGCAGGCCGCGCTGGAGGCGATCGGGCAGGACGCCAGCGTGCGGGTCGTCGTCATCGCCGGTGCCGGCAAGGCCTTCTGCGCGGGGCACGACCTCAAGGAGATGCGCGCGAACCGCGAGCCGGGCTTCATCCAGGGCCTGTTCGAGCAGTGCAGCCGCATGATGCTGACCATCACGCGCATCCCGCAGCCGGTCATCGCGCGCGTGCACGGCATCGCCACCGCCGCCGGCTGCCAGCTGGTGGCGCAGTGCGACCTCGCGGTGGCGGCGGCCGACGCCCGCTTCGCAACCTCCGGCATCAACTACGGCCTGTTCTGCTCGACGCCCGGGGTGGCGCTCTCGCGCAACGTCTCGCGCAAGCAGGCGATGGAGATGCTGATGACGGGCGACTTCATCGACGCGCCGACCGCGCTGGCGCGCGGGCTGGTGAACCGCGTGGCGCCAACCGATGAGCTCGACGCCGAGGTCGGCCGCCTCTGCGCGTCGATCCTCGCCAAATCGCCGGTGGCCGTCGCCGCCGGCAAGCGCATGTTCTACCGCCAGCTGGAGCTGGGCATGGAGCAGGCGTACGAGCTCGCCTCGCAGGTGATGACCTGCAACATGATGGCCGACGACGCCGCCGAGGGCGTCGACGCGTTCATCGAGAAACGGAGCCCGCGCTGGAGCGGGCGCTAGCCGCGTCGCCGTACCAGCGGATCGCCGCCCGCGCCAGGGCGTCGATCGAGTCGCTCATCGGCACGCCGAAGCCGGCGCGGGATGCGCTCGGCAGCGCAATCGGCAGCTCGGTGCAGCCGAGCATGACCGCGTCGGCCCCGCGCTCCCGCAGCCGCTCGACGCAGGCGGCCGCCGGCGCGTAGCTCTCGGCGATGCGGTTCTCCTTCACCAGCGCGATCGCCGGCATGCACAGGGCGGCGATCTCCTCGTGCGTGGGCAGCAGGCACTCGTAGCCCATCGCCTCGAGCCGCTCCTGGTAGAGGCGCAGCTTCAGCGTGCCCGCCGTTCCCATCACGCCGACGCGTCCTGCGCGCACGCCCTGCCGCTGCAGGTCGTCGATCGTCGCGTCGACGATGTGCAGGAACGGCACCGGCGCCGCCCGCACGAGGTCCTCGAACCACAGGTGCGCCGTGTTGCAGGGAATCGCGATGCACGTTGCGCCGGCCCGGACCAGGCGCTCGACGCCGTAGAGCAGGTGCGGCAACGGCGACGGGCCGTCGCCGAGCAGCGCGGCCGTGCGATCGGGCACGCGCGGATCGCTCCACAGCACCGCCGGGATGTGATCCTGGTCGCGGGTGGCCGGCGTGAGCTGGGTCAGCCGGGTCATGAAGGCGGCGCCGGCCAGCGGTCCCATGCCGCCCAGCACGCCCAGCAGCCTCCCGGGGGCTGGCCGTTTCGCCGTCGTAGTCGAATGATCCATGGGGAACCGCCGTCGCCGCGCGTTGCGCAGTCCCGAGTATAGCGGTTGCCGGCGCGCGCCGGCTCGAACGCGGCGCCACGCTTCGGCCGGGCAAACCCTTGTGCTACATTGAGCCGCAGACCGGCGCGACGAAACCGGCCAGGAGGAGAGATGACTGACGGCGACACCCGCGGCGCACAGCCGCTGCCGTTCCCCACTATCCGCCAGGTGGATCCCGGCGCGCCGCTCCGGTGGCTGAAAGCCGGCTGGCAAGACCTCAGGCGCGCGCCGGCGGCGAGCCTGTTCTACGGCGCGGCCTTCGCGGTGATGGGCATGCTGTTGCACGTCTACCTGCGCGACGACCCGGGCGTCACGCTGGGACTCGCGACCGGGTTCACGCTGGTCGGACCGTTTCTCGCCATCGGCCTCTACGACATCAGCCGCCGCCTCCAGGACGGCCGGCCGGTGGCCCTGCTCGGGACCCTCACCGCGTGGCGCGCCAACATCGGCGGCGTCGGCCTGTTTGCCGTGGTCTTCATGCTCGTGATGGCGACCTGGGTTCGCGTCTCCGTGGTGATCGTGGCGCTGTTCTTCACCGGCGGCATGCCGACCATGAAGACTTTCCTCGCCCAGTTGCTGACCCTCGACAACCTCGCCTTCGCCGCGATCTACGCCGGCGTCGGCGCGCTGTTCGCCACGTTCGTCTTCGCGATCAGCGTGGTCTCGATCCCGCTGCTGCTGGACCGCTCGATCGACGCGATCACGGCCATGATCGCCAGCTTCGTCACGCTGGTGCGCAACCCCGGGACGCTGGCCGTCTGGGCGGCGATCATCGTCGCCGCCATCGGCATCGGCATGCTGCCCTTCTACCTCGGCCTCGTCGTCACCGCGCCGCTGATCGGCCACGCCGCCTGGCACGCGTTCCGCGACCTGGTGGCGCCGGCGCAGTGACGCGCGCCGTCAGGATTTCCCCGGAACCCAGAGCCGGCTCTCCTCGCCCGCGAACATGAGCTGATTGAGCCGGCGCACGAACGCGCCGGGGTCCTCCAGCTGGCCGCCCTCCGCCAGCAGCGCCTGCTCGAACAAAAGGTGGCTCCACTCGCCGAAGCGGGTTTCGTCCGCCTCCTCGCCCAGGCGGCGCACCAGCGGATGGCCTGGATTGAGCTCCAGGATCGGCTTCGAGGCGGGCACCTTCTGGCCGGCCATCTTCAGCAGCCGCTCTAAGTTCATTCCCAGCGCGTGCTCGCCCGCCACGAGACAGGCGGGCGACTCGGTCAGGCGGTGCGTGACGCGGACGTCCTCGACCCGCTCGGCCAACGCCGCGCGCACGCGATCGACCACGGGCTGGAGCGCCCCCTCCTCCTGCCGGCGCTGGGCCTTCTCGGCCTCGTCCTCGAGCGCGCCGAGGTCGAGGTCACCCTTCGCCACCGACACGAGCGGCTTGCCGTCGAACTCCGGGAGGTGGCCGACCACCCACT
>CAZGTK010000095.1:0-7924 GCA_964528415.1 uncultured Burkholderiales bacterium
CCGCATCCGTCGCACCTTGTCATGTAGACGAAGGTAGGCATTAGTCCGGCTCCTTATCGATTCCAACAGAACTTGCGGGCTGCTGCTTAGTAGTGGCGGGGCGCTTCGCGTTTGATGCCAAGGCCCATGTCCATCGGAGCGTCCTGCAACAGTTCCATGGAGTGTCTCTTCTGTTGCTCGGGATCGTCGCGGGTCTGGGTCGGCAGGTTCTCGGCGGTGCCATTCGCCTTCGAGACTCTTTTCTCGAATGCCGCCGCGGGCTTGAAGAACATGTGCGCGAACTTGGACCACGGCACCGAGCCGAACAGCACGGTCGTCGCGATGATGTACAGGCCGAACACGGATACGGCTGCCGCCGAGCCGAGGCCTTGCAGGAACGCCCAAATCAGGCCGAGCGTGACGCTGGCCAGCATCGAGAGGATGAACAGGTCGGCGTGCATGACGCGGAACGGGGACTGACCCTCGGCCGCAACGTCGACCCGGATGAAAAACCAGAACCAGTATCCGCCGACACACACCATCAGCCCGCCGAGCCACCAGAGCTGCGCCCAGATGCCGCCCGTTCCCGGATTGAACACCATGACGAGGGTGGCGAGGACGTAAAGCACGAATCCGTACATGCCGAGCAGGTGCGCGATCCGCCGCTTCGTGTTGCAGAACTCGCCGGAGGCGAGCACGTCGACAACGGCAGTCTGCACGGCGATGGACACCAGTTCACCACCGCCGAGCTGCTTGGCGCTTCGGCTCTTCGATCTGCGCCAATTTTCGAAGAAATACCTGGCGCTTCCTTTGTGGATCACGTCGAACAGCGTCCCCGCGATGACCAGCAGGATCATGATGACGACGTACGTTTGCATGACACCCGGGGAAAGCGCCAGCGCTGCGAACGGATTCGTGGAGAACATTGGGTGTTTACCTCATGACGTGTAAGTGTCCAGCCTTGGCTTGCCCGCGCCTCGCGGTCGCGGCCGCACGGCCGCCCCGCTCGGCAATTTCTTGGACTTTTCCGGCGATTGTCGTGTTTTTTCGCCCGCGAAGATTGTAACGATACGCCATGATCGGAAGGAAAAAAAATATTATGCCCCCATAAAAATTTCTGACACCTCGTGTCACGGCATCACCTCCAAGGAACGGCTCCGCCTCGGGCGGCCCTGGGAGAGGGCGCGGATGTGAGAAACTACGCGCGAACGCCGGCAACGAAAGGCCCGAAACACCGTGAAAATCTGCATTGTCTCCGACAGCCACGACCACCGCGAACCGCTCGCCGCCGCCGTGGAGGAAGCCAAGGGGCTGGGCGCGGAAGCCGTGTTGCACTGCGGCGACCTGGTTGCACCGTCGACGCTACACGCGATCCTTCGTCTCGGATTGCCCATCCACCTGATCCACGGCAACAATGCCGGCGACCTCGTCACGATGTGCCGTTTCGCGCAGGACAATGCCGAGGGCGTGCGGTTCTACGGGCAGGATGGCATCGTCACCCTGGCGCAGCGCCGGATTTTCATGGTGCATTACCCTCACTACGCGAAGGCGATGGCCCTGACCGGCGACTACGACCTCGTGTGCAACGGCCACGAGCACCGCGCCGTCATCGAGCGAATCCGCAACATCAAGGGCGAGGAGACGTTGCGGATCGACCCCGGGACCGTGGCCGGCGTGAGTGGCCCGGCCACCTACGTATTCGGCGACCTCCGGACCCTGGAGTTCGCTATCCGACCGGTCCCGCTTTGAGCCGCTATCGCATGCGCGCCCCGGCTCCGGCCCGGTGCACGAGGGGCCTTTCCGCCCGACGGCTCGAGTCGACGCTCGGTCCATTGAGGTCCCCTCTCGTCGATCGGGGCCGCGCGAAGCCGCCCCGGGCCAGCAGCCGGCACGCCACCGGTTGCCATCCGGCGGCGGTTGCTGCCCGGAAGGCCGACCGCCCGCCGGCGCCGCGTCCGCGGATCTGAATGGCGTCCGACCGGATGACGCGCTCGCTTGCCCCGAAGGCAGCCACGCCACTCGACGCGGAGGCACACCTCGTGACGGCGGAGCCGTATTACCTCCCGGTCGGCAACGAAATCATCCTGTTCGAGGCGGCCCACCACAGCCGGATCCCGGTGCTGCTCAAGGGCCCCACCGGCTGCGGCAAGACGCGCTTCATCGAGCACATGGCGTGGCGGCTCAAGCTTCCACTGATTACCGTGTCGTGCCATGACGACCTCACCGCCTCGGACCTGGTTGGGCGCTACCTGATCACCAGCAGCGAAACCGTCTGGATCGACGGGCCGCTGGCGCGGGCTGTGCGCTGCGGCGGCATCTGCTACCTCGACGAGATCGTCGAGGCGCGCAAGGATACGACCGTCGTCATCCATCCGCTCGCGGACGACCGTCGCATCCTGCCGATCGAGAAACGCGGGGAGGTGCTGCGCGCCCCGGACGACTTCGTGCTCGTGATCTCCTACAACCCCGGTTACCAAAGCGTGCTCAAGGAGCTGAAGCAGAGCACCCGCCAGCGCTTCGTCGCGATCGAGTTCGATTACCCCGATCCGGCGATCGAGCGCGAGATCGTGATGGCGGAGAGCGGCATTGACGACGCGACGGCGCAAAAGCTGGTCAAGCTGGCCGGCATGACGCGGGCGCTGAAAGGCAGCGGTCTCGACGAAGGCGCCAGCACGCGCCTGCTGGTGCATGCCGCCAAGCTCATCCGCCGCGGTGTCGCCGCGCCGGTCGCCTGCCGCGGCGCCATCGCCGAAGCGCTCAGCGACGAGCGCGAGATGCTGGCGGCGGTGAATGAGCTCATCACCGCCCTGTTCTGACGCCCCGCTTCGGCTTGCCGAACTGGAGGGCCGGCTCGACGACCTCCTGCGTCCCGTCCTGTCGTCGCGCCGCACCACCGCGGGCATCGCGCGGGACCTCGCCGCGCTCCCTCGTCGCCGCCAGGATTTCACGCTGCACTGGGTCGACGTGATCGGCAACAGCAACCACGAGCTGGCGTACCAGTTCGCCGCCCTCGCGCCGCAGGCACTGGGTCTGCTCGGAGAGCGCGCTGCCGAGGAGTGGCTGATCGAAGCGGTTCACGTGTTCGACCGGCAAGGTCTCTACCCCGCTTCTGCCAAACTCAAGGACCTGGCGGGGTTTGCCGAGCGGGCGCGGAGGAGCGCCAGCGCCGTCGAGCTGGAAGACGTCCGTGGCGTGCTGGAGCTTTTGCTCTGCGGGCTGGCCGGTCGCCGGCTCAAGGTCGGAACCTCCGAGATCGCGTACACGGACACCGAAACGGTCTATCTCCCGCCCGCGATGAACGGGCTGCCCACGCAGGCGCGGAACTTCGGCGTCTACAAGGCGATGGCCGGTTACCTCTGGGCGCAGGCGCGGTTCGGCACCTTCGCGCTGCCGCTTGAGCGTTATCCCACCGGCGAACGCGAGCTGGCCGCCCTCAATTACCTCGAATCGATCCGGCTCGGAGCCTGTCTCGAGCGCCATCTGCCGGGACTCGCGCGCGACATGGCCGCCCTTCGCGGGGCGCCGGTGCCGCCGCTGCCGCCCGGCGCCGAGGCGCTGCTTCAGCCGGAGGCGACGGTGAGCGACAGTCTGGCGCTGGTGGAGCAGCTTGACCCCGATCACGCGCCCCCCGCCTGGTGCTACGTCGGGGCGCTCTTTCCGGAGCGCGCCGCAGCGGCGCGCACGCAGCGGATGCGTCGGGAGCAGGAAGCGCTGCGCCGGGCGCTGCGGCGTCTCGCCGACGAGGCGCGCCCGCGCAAGCCGGACACGCCCGCGGATGCGCTCGCGCAGTTCGACCTGCGACCCGCGGAGAATGCGCAGCAGGCCGAGAAGGTGTCGTTCGAGCTGCTGCTCGACGGCATACCCCTGGCGCCGCCGCCCGAGGTCGAGCGCCTGTTGGAGTCCATCCTCCAGGATCTGGGCGACGTGCCCCCGGATTACCTTGTCGCGGCGGGCGAGGCTGCCTACACGGCGAAGGCTGGCGCAGCCGAGGCCGCGGGAGAGCAGCTGCGGGACGACGACGCGAGCGTCTACGACGAGTGGGATTTCCGGCGCCGGCACTACCGCCGCAGCTGGTGCGTGCTGCGCGAGCGCGACGTGCAACCGGGTGACGCCGGCTACGTGGACGTCGTCCTGCGCAAGTTCGCCCCGCAGGTGCATCAGCTGAAGCGGACCTTCGAAGCGCTGCGCGACGAGCGCCGGCGCGTGCGCCGCGAAACCTTCGGGGACGAGATCGACTTCGACGCCCTGGTCGAGTCCTACGCCGATCTGCGCCGGGGCTTGGAGCTGCCCGAGCGTCTGTTTGTCCAGCATCGCCACGACGAGCGCGATCTCGCGGCGCTGTTCATGGTCGACATGAGCGGGTCCACGAAGGGCTGGGTCAACGACGCCGAGCGGGAGTCGCTGGTGATGCTGTGCGAAGCGCTGGAAGTGCTCGGCGATCGCTATGCGATCTACGGCTTCTCCGGCGCCACCCGCAAGCGGTGCGAGCTCTACCGGGTCAAGCGCTTCGACGAGCCCTACGACCAGCGGGTCAAGCGCCGCATCGCCGGCATCATCCCCCTGGACTACACCCGCATGGGCCCGGCGCTGCGCCACGCCGCCCGGCTGTTGGCCGAGGTCGACGCCCGCACCAAGCTGCTCGTCACGCTGTCGGACGGCAAGCCGGACGATTACAGCGACGAATACCGCGGCGAATACGGTATCCAGGACACCCGCCAGGCGCTGCTCGAGGCCAAGCGTCTGGGCATCCACCCGTTCTGCATCACGATCGACCGCGAGGCGCGGGAGTACCTGCCGCGGATGTACGGGGAAGTGAATTACACGCTGGTCGACGACGTCGCCCGGCTGCCGCTCAAGGTCGCCGACATCTACCGCCGGCTTACGCGCTGAGCCGCCTCAGGCTCGCACCCAATCCAGGATCGGCTGCCACTGCTCGAGGTCCCGCTCGGCCAGGTAGCGCGGCAGGTCGAACACGCTCTGGCCGCCGAAGGCAACGTTGGCGTAGAGCACGGTATCGCGCAGGTAAGCCAGGATCGGCAGCTCGTACTGGCTCAGAAACGCCTCCAGCGTGTGCGCGGCCCGCGTGCGCGCGTCGACGCGAACGCCGATGACCGCAACCTGCAACCGGTGCTTGCGCACCGCCTTCTCGCGCAGCAGCGAATCGAGAAAATCGCGCGTAGCGGCCATGTCGAACATCGACGGCGCGACGGGGATCAGCACCTTCTCGGCGAGCCGCAGCGCATGCTCCAGGTTCTTGCCGTGAAGCCCGGCCGGGGAGTCGACCACGACCCAGCTGCGGTCGTGGCCTTCGGCGCCGGAGCCCTCGGCGCCGTCGAGACGCGCAACGCGGGGCAAGTGTTGCGGGCGGATCGACAACCACGTCAGTGAGGACTTCTGGCGGTCGATATCCCACAGCAACACCCGCTCGTCGGCCCGAGCCAGGCCCGCGGCCAAGTTGGTGGCGATGGTCGTCTTGCCGCTGCCGCCCTTCGGATTCACCACGAGAACGCCCCGCATGTCCCTCCCCCTTCGGCGCTACGCCGCGCGGCTCTCTTTTTCCGCTTCAGGCTCGTCAGCGGCCGCGGCCGTAGCCCCCGGCGCCGCCGGATCGTCCGCCTCGCCTTCGGCCTCCTCGGCCCCCGCCGTGTCCGCAGGTCCTTCGCGGCCCAGCAGGCTGGCGTTGCGCTCCACCAGCCCCTCCAGGTCCTCGAGGGGCGGCAGCTCGTCCAGCGAGCGCAGGTTGAGGTCGTCGAGGAACGAGCGCGTGGTGCCGAACAACGCCGGCTTGCCGGGGACGTCGCGATGGCCGACGACGTCGATCCAGCCGCGGGCCTCGAGCGCCTTGATCACGTTCGGCGACACGGTGACGCCGCGGATGTCCTCGATGTCGCCTCGGGTCACCGGCTGGCGATAGGCGATGATGGCCAGGGTCTCGAGCACGGCGCGGGAATAGCGCGGCGGCTTCTGCGAGCCGAGGCGGTCGAGATAGCGCTGGTACTCGGGCCTGGCGCGGAAGCGCCAGCCGCTGGCGACGTTCACCAGCTCGACGCCGCGCTCGGCCCAGTCATCGCGCAGCTCCTCCAGCAGCTTGCGCACGACGTCGGCGGCAAGCTCGTCGTCGAACAGCTTGCGCAGGTCGGCGACCGCCAGCGGCTCGCTGGCGGTGAGCAGCGCGGTCTCCAGGATGCGCTTGCTGCTCTCGACGTTACTCGGCGGTGAGGAAATTGGTGGCTCTGACATAGATGTTCCCGAACACTTCGCGCTGACTGACTTCGACCAGTGTTTCCTTGGCCAGCTCCAGCAGCGCGAGAAAGGTGACGACCAGGACGGGCACGCCGGCCTGCAGGTCGAAAAGCTCGTCGAACGGCACGAAGTCGCGGCCCGACAGTCGGCGCAGGATCCGGGTCATGTGCTCGCGCACCGACAGCGCCTCGCGGGTGACCCGGTGATGACGCGTGAGCCGGACCCGGTTCAGCAGCGACAGCCAGGCCGCGCGCAGGTCGTCCACGTTCACCTCCGGCAGCCGCTTGACCGCGGCCTGCTCGATCCAGACGTTGACGAGCGCGAAATCGCGCAGCGCCTGCGGCATCTGGTCGAGCTTCAGCGCCGCCAGCTTCATGCGCTCGTACTCGAGCAGCCGGCGCACCAGCTCCGCGCGCGGGTCCTCTTCCTGCTCCGACTCCCTCGGCGGCCGCGGCAGCAGCATGCGCGACTTGATCTCGATCAGCAGCGCCGCCATCAGCAGGTACTCCGCGGCGAGTTCCAGCTGGTTCGACCGCATCATCTCGACGTACTCCATGTACTGGCGCGTCAGCGCCGCCATGGGGATGTCGAGCACGTCGAGGTTCTGTTTGCGGATCAGGTAGAGCAGCAGGTCGAGCGGACCCTCGAACGTCTCGAGAAACACCTCGAGCGCGTCGGGCGGAATGTACAGATCCTTGGGCAGCTCGTGCAGGTCCTCGCCGTAAATGCGCGCGACCGGCGCGCCCTCGACGACCGCGCTCATCGGATGACGTTGCGCAACGCGACTGCCCGCAACGGATGGCTGGAACGCACCCTGGATCCTTCCTCGACTTGATCTGCTAACTGCTTGCCTTGTCGCCGCTTTTTCCGCTCGCGGAGGCCGCCGCGAGGCGCCGCGCGGGCGGGGCTAACTTTCGCATGGATTGCCACCCCCGGCAACACTCGCGCCCGGCCTCGCCGCGGCAAACCCGGCGGCGGCTAGAGATAGTCCAGCCCCATCGCCGCGCGCACCTCGCGCATGGTGGTGCGGGCGAGGCGCTGCGCCTTCTCGCAGCCGTCCGCGACGATGGCGCGAACCAGGGACGGGTCCTCTTGGTAAGGCCGCGCGCGCTCCAGCATCGGCCCCTGCTCGGCGAGCACCGAGTCGATCACCGGCTGCTTGCATTCGAGGCAGCCGATGCCCGCGCTGGTGCACCCTTCCTCCACCCAGCGCTTGCGCTCGTCGTCGGAGTACACCAGGTGCAGCTGCCACACCGGGCATTTGCGCGGGTCGCCCGGATCGGAGCGGCGCACGCGGGCCGGGTCGGTTGGCATGGTGCGGATTTTCTTTACCACGGCGTCCGGCGCCTCGCGCAGGCCGATGGTGTTGTTGTAGGACTTGGACATCTTCTGCCCGTCCAGGCCGGGCATGCGCGAGGCCTCCGTCAGCATGGCCTCGGGCTCCGACAGGATCATCTTGCCGCTGCCCTCCAGGTAGCCGAACAGCCGCTCGCGGTCGCCCAGGCTGAGGTTCTGCGCCTCCTCCAGCAGCGCCCGGCCGGCCGAAAGCGCCTCCTGGTCGCCCTGCTCCTGGTAGCGCGTGCGAAGCTCGCCGTAGAGGCGTGCCTTCTTCGCGCCGAGCTTCTTCACCGCTTTCTGCGCCTTCTCCTCGAAATCGGGCTCGCGCCCGTAGAGATGGTTGAAACGGCGCGCGATCTCGCGC
>CAZGTK010000096.1:0-7914 GCA_964528415.1 uncultured Burkholderiales bacterium
GCTGCTCGCCATCGCCGCGTTTTCGCTCAGCCTGCTGGGCACCTTCCTGGTCCGCTCCGGCGTGCTGACCTCCGTGCACGCTTTCGCCACCGACCCCGCCCGGGGCGTCTTCATCCTGGGTTTTCTCGTCATTGTCATCGGCAGCTCGCTGGCGCTCTACGCGTGGCGCGCCCCGAAGGTGGGTCTCGGCGGCTCGTTCGAGGTGGTCTCGCGGGAGTCGTTCCTGCTGGCGAACAACGTCCTGTTCGTCGTCGCCGCGGGAACCGTGCTGCTCGGCACCCTCTATCCGCTCTTCGTCGACGCGCTCGGTCTCGGCAAGATTTCCGTCGGCCCGCCGTACTTCGATGCCGTGTTCGTGCCGCTGATGGCGCCGGCGGTGTTCCTGATGGGCATCGGTCCGCTGGCGAGCTGGAAAGCCGCCAGCGCTGGCGAGCTCGCACGCCGGCTGCGGTGGGCCTTCGGCACCGGCCTGGTGCTGGCGCTGCTGCTGCCCTGGGTGCTTGGCAAGTGGACGCCGCTGATCAGCTTCGGACTGCTGCTCGCGTTCTGGGTGGTGGCCAGCGTGGCCACCGCCGTCTGGGCGCGGCTGCGCGACGCATCGGGGTCGGAAGGGCTCTGGGCGCGGGCCCGACGCCAGTCGAGCAGCTGGTACGGCATGCACCTCGCGCACCTTGGCATCGCGGTTTTCATCATCGGCGTCACCATGGTGCGGGGCTATGAGACCGAGGTCGACGTCAAGATGAACGTCGGCGATACCGTGGCGATCCGGGATTACACCTTCCGCTTCGACGGCGCGGTGCCCCGCCCGGGACCGAACTACGACGCGATGCGCGGAACGGTGACCGTGCTGCGCAACGGCAAGACGTACGACGTGCTGCACCCGGAGAAGCGGCTCTATCACGCTTCGGGCCAGACCATGACCGAGGCCGGCATCAACGTCGGCTTCTTCGGCGACCTTTATGCATCGCTCGGCGAGCCCATCGGCGAGTCGGCCTGGAGCGTGCGCGTCTACCACAAGCCCTTCGTCGACTGGATCTGGATCGGCTGCGTGATCATGGCGCTGGGCGGCGCGTTCGCCGTGTCCGACCGCCGCTACCGGGTGACGCGTCGGCGCGAGATGGCGGCGGCGGCGCCGCGCGAAGAGCGGCACCGCGCGCTGCGCCCGGAGACCGCCCGCTGATGCGCTACCTGGTTCCGCTCGGCGTATTCGCCGTCCTGGTCGGGTTCCTCTACGTCGGCCTCGGCCTCAATCCGCGCGAAGTGCCTTCGCCGCTGGTGGGCAAGCCGGCGCCGGAACTACGGCTCCCGCAGCTGCACGCGCCCGACAAGACGTTCACGAAGGCGGATCTGAAGGGGCAGGTCTGGCTGCTCAACGTCTGGGCGTCGTGGTGCGTGTCGTGCCGCGAGGAGCACCCGCTGCTGGTGGAGATTTCGCGCGCGGGAACCGTGCCCATCGTCGGGCTCAACTACAAGGACAAGCGCGACGAAGCGCTGGCGTGGCTGCGCCAGTTCGGCGATCCCTACCTGCTCAGCGCAGTGGACGCGGAGGGCCGCACCGGCATCGATTTTGGCGTCTACGGGGTTCCGGAGACGTTCGTCATCGATCGTGACGGCGTGATCCGCTACAAGCACATCGGGCCGATCACGCCGCAGGCCTGGCAGCAGCGGCTGCTGCCGCTGGTGAAGGAGCTCAAGGGATGAGGCGGCTGGTGCTGCTGGCGCTGCTCTCCTGGAGCTTGTTCGCGCCGCTCGCCGTAGCCGGCGAGGCGCAGCCGGTGGCGGACGATCCCGTGCTCGAGCGCCGGCTGCAAGTCCTGGCGAAGGAGTTGCGCTGCCTGGTGTGCCAGAACGAATCGCTGGCGGATTCTCAGGCGGAGCTCGCCAACGACCTTCGGCGCGAGGTGCGCGAGCTGATGCGCGCGGGCAAGAGCGACGCGGAGATCAGGTCGTTTCTCGTCGCCCGCTACGGCGACTTCGTGCTCTACCGCCCGCCGGTCAAGAGCACCACCTATCTCCTGTGGGTGGGGCCATTCGTGCTGCTGCTGACGGCGGCGGCGGTCCTGGTCGTGCTGCTGCGCCGCCGCCGCCAGCTGGTGCGCGAGCAGGGCCTCGACACGGACGCCGTGCGCCGCGCGGAGCGCCTTCTCGCCGGCAAGGAGCCGGGCCAGCCGTGATCGCGTTCGCCGCCGTCTGCGTGCTGTTGCTGCTTGCGGCGCTGGCCTTCGTGCTGGTGCCGTTGCTGCGCCCGCGCCAGGCCGATGCCGGTGCGGCCGAGCGCAGCGCGCTCAACCTCGCCGTGCATCGCGACCAGCTGGCCGAACTCGAGCGCGACCTGCGCAACGGCGCCATCGGCCGCGACCAATACGAGCAGGCGGTCGCGGAACTGAAGGCGCGCGTGCTGGAAGACGTTGCGCCCGCGGAAGAGTCTCGCGCCGACGGCAGCGCCCGGGCGCCCCGCTACGGCGTCGCGCTGGCCGTGGGCATCGCGATGCCGGTGGCCGCCGTCCTGCTCTACCTGACCCTCGGCACGCCGCAGGCGCTGGCGCCGCATCCGGCGGTTGCGGCCGCCGGCGGCGGCGATCATTCGCAGGAAGCCGCCCAGATCGAGGCGATGATCAGCGCGCTCAGCGCGAAGCTGGCCGCGAATCCGAACGATCCCGAGGGCTGGGCGCTGCTGGGCCGAACCCAGGCGGCGATGGGCCGGTTCGAACCGTCGGCGCGCGCGTTCGAGCGCGCCCTGGCGCTCGACGACAAGAATCCGCAGATCCTTGCCGATCTGGCCGACTCGCTGGCGATGATGCAGGGCCAGCGGCTGGCCGGTCGCCCGGCGGAGCTGGTCGACCAGGCGCTGGCGCTCGACCCGAACCATCCCAAGGCGCTGGCGCTGGCGGGCGCAGGCGCCTTCGAGCGCGGCGACTACCAGGCGGCGATCGCCCACTGGGAGAAGCTGCGCGCGACGGTGACTCCCGGCTCCGAGCTGGTCAGCCAGATCGACGAAAGCATCGCGGAGGCGCGCCGGCGCGGCGGCATCGCGCCGCCAGCGCCGGCGCCTGCCGCGGCAGCGCCCGGCGCGAAGGGCGCCTTCGTCAAGGGCGTCGTCAAGGTCGCACCCGCGCTGGCGGAGAAGGTCGCGCCGGGCGATACGGTGTTCGTTTATGCCCGTGCGGCCGAGGGGCCGCCGATGCCGCTCGCCATCGTGCGCAAGCGGGCCGGCGAGCTTCCGGCGACGTTCGACCTCGACGATTCGATGGCGATGGCGCCTGGCATGTCGCTGGCGAACTTTCCCGAGGTGGTGGTCATGGCGCGCGTGTCCAAGAGCGGCAGCGCCATGCCGCAAAGCGGCGACCTGGAAGGAACGACGGGCCCGATCAAGGTGGGCCAGGCGGGCCTCGAAGTGGTCATCGACCGGGTTCGGCCCTGACGCGGTTCGGACCTGCCGGGCCGCACAGCCGGCGCAGCTCGAACGCGGTCCACAGCGCCAGCGCCAGAAACACGACGGCGCCGCCCTGGTGGGACGCTGCCACCGCCACCGGGATGCGCAACAGCACGGCCGCAATCCCGAGACCGACCTGCACACCGAGCCACGCCACCAGCAGCGTGCTCGCGACGCGCGCCGCGGGGTCGTCGACGCGACGCCGCACCACCCACCACAGCACGGGGACCGTGAAGATGAGCAGCCAGGCGAAAAGCCGGTGATTGAACTGGACCGTGGCCATGTTGTTGAACAGGTTTGCCCACCACGGCTCCAGCATGAAGATCTCCGGCGGCACGAAGTGCCCGTTCATGAGCGGGAACGTGTTGTAGGCAAGTCCGGCGCGGATGCCGGCGACGAAGCCGCCGGTGAGCACCATCATCGCCACCAAGCCGACGACGCCATAGGCCAGAGCCTTCGGCAGGCCCGCCGCCTCGCGCGCCGGGCCGCGATGGGGCGCGCGGCTCAGCGAAAGCGCCAGCCACAGGGCGCAGGCGAAGATGAGGAACGCCAGCGACAGGTGCAGCGTGAGGCGGTACTGGCTCACGCGCGGGTCGTCCACGAGCCCGCTGGCGACCATGAACCAGCCGACCGCCCCCTGCAGTCCGCCGAGGAAGAACAGCGCGATCAGCCAGCCCCCCATCCCGCGTGGTACCTGGCGCGTGGCGAAGAAGTAGAGCAACGGCAAGAGATAGGCGAGGCCAATCACGCGCCCGAGCAGCCGGTGAGCGTACTCCATCCAGAAAATAGGCTTGAAATCATCCACCGTCATGTCGAAGTTGCGCAGCTTGAATTCGGGCGTGAGCTGGTATTTCTCGAACTGCCTCTGCCAGTCGGCGTCGCTGAGCGGGGGCACGGTGCCGATGAAGGGCTCCCATTCGGTGATGGACAGGCCCGAGTGGGTCAGGCGCGTGACGCCGCCCAGCACGATCATCGCGAACACCAGCAGGCAGATCGTGAAGAGCCAGGCGGCAACCCGGCGCTGCGCCCGACGATCTCCGGCGGCGTCGGCCGCCTTGGCCGGGCTCGCGGACGGGCCGGGCGCGGCGGGATCGGAGGGCAGCGGAGGCGAGGCGGACATGTCGGTTGACTCGGACGTTGGCTCAGAGGCGCCGGAATCCGCGGAGTTCCCCGCAGCGGTCACTTCACCCGCAGCAGCCGCTGGCGCTCCCGCTCCCAGTCGCGGTCACGCTCCGCCTCGCGCTTGTCGTGCTGTTTCTTGCCGCGGGCGAGCCCGATTTCCAGCTTGATCCGGCCGTTGCGGTAGTGCAGGTCGAGCGGCACCAGGGTGTAGCCGCGCTGCTCGACCTTGCCGATCAGACGCCGGATTTCCTCGGCGTGCAGCAGCAGCTTGCGCGTTCGGGTGGGATCCGGGTTGACGTGCGTGGACGCGGTCGGCAGCGCGCTGATGTGGCAGCCGATCAGAAAGACCTCGCCGCCGCGGACGACGACGTAGGCCTCCTTCAACTGGACGCGGCCGGCGCGGATCGCCTTGACTTCCCAGCCCGCGAGCGCGAGCCCGGCTTCGAGGCGCTCCTCGATGAAATAGTCGTGGAACGCCTTCTTGTTCTGGGCGATCGTCACGGGATGAGATTCCGGCGAAAATCCGTTATTTTAGCGGTTTTTTCCCGCGCTCCGGGTCTGCCCCCGAGCGCGCCGCCTCGGCATGGCAGAAGTCCAGCGTTCCGTCATCGTCCCGTATTCGGCCGAGCAGATGTACGAGCTCGTCGACAAGGTCGAGCTCTATCCCGAATTCATGCCTTGGTGCGGCGGCGCGTCCGAAACGCCGGTCGAGGACGGCCGCTCGCATGCCAGCATCACCATCGACTTCCACCACATCCGGCAGAGCTTCACGACCGAGAACGTCAAGCGGCGCCCGGAACTGATCGAAGTGACCCTGCGCCACGGTCCGTTCCGTCAGCTCGACGGGCACTGGCGTTTTCAGCCGCTCTCCGACGCGGCGTGCCGGGTCGAGTTCCGGCTGCATTACGAATTCGCCCACCGGATGCTGGAGAAAATGGTGGGGCCGGTCTTTCACCGCATCGCGAACAGCTTCGTCGATGCGTTCATCCGGCGCGCCGAGCAGGTGTACGGCCTCCGATGAGCGCCGAGATGGTGGTGGAAGTCGTCTACGCGCTGCCGGCAGTGCAGCGCCTGCGCCAGTTGCGGCTGCCGGCCGGGAGTACGGTGCGCGAGGCGATCACGCGCTCGGGGCTGCTGGAGGAGTTCCCGGAGATCGACCTGACGAAGAACAAGGTCGGCGTGTTCGGCAAGGTCGTCAAGCTCGACGCGCCGCTGCGGGAGCGGGACCGTGTCGAGATCTACCGGCCGCTGATCGCCGACCCGAAGGAGATCCGCCGCCAGCGCGCGGCCGAAGGCAAGATCATGAAAAAAGGCGGCGGCGACCTGCCGACCGTCGACGAGTGAGCGTAGGGATCCGGCGCCGGACGCGACCGCCCGTCACGAGTCCCCCGGGCTGCACCAGCGGCTGACCTCGCTTTTCCAGCGCTCGATCTCGCGGGCGCGCTCCTCGTCGCTTACGTATTCCCGCTCGCCCTGCGCGTTGAACCGGACCACGCGCCCCCCCTCGGTGTAGGTGTTCAGGTTTCCGCGCGCGTTGCGGCAGTTCTGCGCGCGCACGTCGGCTTCCTTCTGCGCTTTGGCTGCCGCCTCCGCCTCCTCGGCCTTGCGCTGCCGGTACTCCAGTTCCTGCTCCTTGATCGTTTTCTGCGGGGCGGGGGAGGCGGCGGCCGCCGGCGCGGGCGGCGGTGCCTTCATGGTGGCGGCCTTCTGCGCAGCGTTGGGGGGCGGGCGGTCCGAGTAATGCACCTTGCCCTGGGAATCCACCCACTTGTAGAGCTCGGCCTGCGCCGGTGCCACCAGCGCGGCCAGCGTCAACGCCAGAATCCACTGTTTCATCGTCGATTCGCTCCTCACCCTTCGCGCGCCTTGAAGGCGACTGCGAGATACCGCAAAACTTATCCGCTTTCTCAAGGATAGTCAAATTGTTGCGTTAGCTAGTTAAAGCGAAGCCTCAGTTTTACGCGATCGGGCGGCTCCTCTATAATTCGCGTTTTGTGAAAGGTCCTGCCCGATGCGCCTGATTGGCAAGGCTCTCACCTTTGACGATGTCCTGCTGGTTCCCGCCCACTCCACCGTCCTGCCCCGCGAAGTCAGCCTCGCGACCGCGCTGACCCGCGACATCCGCCTCAACATCCCGCTGGTTTCCGCCGCCATGGACACGGTGACGGAGGCCAATCTGGCGATCGCCCTGGCCCAGGAGGGCGGGATCGGCATCGTCCACAAGAACATGACCGAACGCGCCCAGGCGCAGGAGGTCCTCAAGGTCAAGCGCTTCGAAAGCGGCGTGGTAAAGGATCCGATCACCATCTCGCCCGAGATGAAGGTCCGGGACGTGCTCCTCCTTACGCGCGAGCACAAGATCTCCGGCCTGCCCGTGGTGGAGGGCGCCCGGGTGGTGGGCATCGTCACCAACCGGGACCTGCGCTTCGAGAGCAAGCTGGATCAGCCGGTGCGCAACATCATGACGCCGCGGGAGCGGCTCGTGACGGTCCCCGAGGGAGCGCCGCTGGAGGACGCCATGGGCCTGATGCACAAGCATCGGCTCGAGCGGGTTCTGGTGGTCAATGGCGACTTCGAATTGCGCGGGCTGATCACCGTCAAGGACATTCTCAAGTCCAGCGAGCACCCGGACGCGTGCAAGGACGCGCAGGGGAGGCTGCGCGTCGGCGCGGCCATCGGAGTGGGCGAGGGCAGCGAGGAACGGGCGACCGCCCTCGTCGAGGCCGGCGTCGATGTCATCGTGGTTGACACCGCCCACGGCCACTCGCAGGCGGTGCTCGACCGCGTGCGCTGGGTGAAGGCGACCTTTCCGCAGGTTCAGGTCATCGGCGGCAACATTGCCACCGCCAAGGCGGCGAAGGCCCTCGTCGACCACGGCGCGGACGGCGTCAAGGTGGGGATCGGGCCGGGCTCGATCTGCACCACGCGGATCGTGGCGGGCGTCGGCGTACCCCAGATCACGGCCGTGGCCGACGTCGCCAAGGCGCTGAAGGGATCGGGCGTTCCGCTCATTGCCGACGGCGGCATCCGCTACAGCGGCGACATCGCCAAGGCGATCGCGGCGGGCGCAAACGCGGTGATGCTGGGCGGGCTCTTCGCCGGTACCCACGAGTCGCCGGGCAAGATCGAGCTGTTCCAGGGCCGGTCCTACAAGACCTACCGCGGCATGGGCTCCCTGGCCGCGATGCAGCAGGGCTCCAGCGACCGCTATTTCCAGGACGCCGAGATGTCCTCCGACAAGCTGGTGCCCGAAGGGGTCGAGGGCCGCGTGCCCTACAAGGGCCCGGTCGTCAACGTCATCCACCAGCTGATCGGCGGCGTGCGCTCGTCGATGGGCTACTGCGGCTGCGCCAGCGTCG